>JASFTV010000254.1:0-5505 GCA_050050615.1 Desulfobacteraceae bacterium | reverse complement strand
TCCTTAAATCTTAGGAAGACAAACATTGCCCAGTTGAATTTTTGCCGTGCCACCGGATCCATTGCATCACCACTAAGAAGAAAAATAGACTTTTCCATTTGAGAATTAATATCGGGTACTGTGATCCCTTTTGTCTTGAGCCAGTCGACAAAGGATGAGGCAAAGTTTTCCGAAGAGGCCCTTCCAAAGCTTGCCTGATTAGGAATGGTTTTTTTGCCAACCCCCTCAATAACTCCTTTTAAGGTGGCATTCCTCTGCGACATCGTTCTATACGCCGATATAAAGATATCCCTGTAAACACCGTCTCGAAGAGGTCGGTCAGCGACGAGCCACGTATATACGTCTTTAACTTCATCGGGAGCAATTTCCTTTTCCCTTTTACCTTTTCCAAATATGCGCTTAAGCAGAGCCATAGTGTGCCTCCTTTCGTGCTGGGAAATGAAAAAAGCCCCACCTCTGTCTCTTGACAAAGGGGGCCTTCATGTAATCCATACGTACCCTCTTCATCAATGTTAACCGACCATTCTTAAGTCTTTGGGAAGGTAAGCTAAAATAAGGATTTTTGTCAATGTTTAATGAGCGCAAAAATAAAGCCCCTGAAGCCGTCCTTATGGGCTAGAGCGGCCAGGGGCTAGGAGGCGATCATGCAGAATCGTCATAACTTGAAAATGGGATCGGGCAAAACTATGTGATTGAAAAACCGGCACCGTACCCCAGAAATTCATATTTTCGAGCCCTATATCGCCATCTTGGGCACCGAAATCAGCGCTATTTGCGCGTACCTGGGAGCTCACTGGCGGGGATGAAGCGTCAGCGGAATCCCCGTCCAGTGCAGCGTCATGTTCGCAGGATAAATCGAAGGAATTAGATCATTGAAACCAACATCCATGTCCTTATTCATCATTTTGTGAACGGTATTCACAATTTTTTGCCTTTCTTATTTTGTCAAGCGTGTCCCTGTAAACATCACCCCTTTTAGGATTTAGTTCAATAGCTTTGAGGGCAAGATTTTCCGCCTCCTCCAGTTTCTCCATTTTGACATAATAGAGCCACGCAAGATTATTATAGGCATCAGCATTAGACCCGTCATGTAAAATAGCTTTCTCATAGCACTTTTCTGCCTGCTTTAATTCATTCTTCTGAAAATACCCATTACCTAGGTAGAGATAAGCAACGGGAAGTGTTTTGGAGGCTTTCTGGTACTCTCTTATAGCATTATCAAGTTCTCCGCTTTTTTCATAAGCGAGTCCGAGATTCAAGTGTTCTTCCGCAGTCAGCGGGTCTTCAAGTATAGAAATCCTCGGGACATGACATCCACAGAGAATAAGCAGCAAGAAGAATCCAAGGCAGGATGAGCAAATTAGTCGCCAACTGCGCATAAAAAGCTCTTTTAAGATTTAGGGGTTATCAGCAATGTCCAAAAGTTGGTTCTCCCCCATGACATCAAGAAATCTTTGAAAGTCACGAGTTCAGGATACCCAGTTCCTGAATTCACCATGACACCGTCTTCATTGTAACCCGCGATCACCATAAAGTGGTTCCGCTCATAAACCCAGAAACCATAATCAACCATGACAATTAATGGATAACCCATATCGACATTGCGTTTGATATCATCGATGCTCCCCTTGAATTGCTTCGCTCTAAGCCCCTTTCCCTCTGCATACAATGCCATATCGACGTTGAGGGTTCCTCTGGCTGATTCACTGTATATCTCCTCTGCGATATCAGTCGGAGACACGGCAATACCCCAAAAATTCACCACGCTTGCAAGGGAAGCGGGCCCACACTGATATGCCTTTAACTGGTAGAAGGGGACCTCTTCTATAATATTTGAAACGCTTTGCTTATCAAGATGTGTACTTGGGGCACACGAAAGAAAGAAGAGGAAAAAGGTCACGTGGGATATGCTCAGGAAAAATGGAGACTTTGAAGACTTTGCACTCATAAGCATAATCGGGGAGGACAAGAGATGGTGTCGAACCGCGAGACATCCCTCAAAGCATGATCTGTGAGAAAATCTGTTACTCGACCACAACCCTCGTGCCTGTGACGTGAAACCAAACACCAATTAATATTGCGATGAGAAGGATAACTACCAACACCTCAAACCCGTTTCCGCCAACCTTCATATCATCAATCGAGAGTGCGAGCTGGTGGATCTGTTGATCATCGAGCTTGCTCAACTTTGCTTGGATTTCATCCTGGGAGAAACCCAACTGATTCAGCCTCTCCCGGATCATCTTGGTCTCGAGGGTTTTTTGGATATTTTGAAGATCAAGGCTTCTATGACCCTTAACCTGTGGTGAAGGGATCATTTCTGATGGTAAGAATGCAGCATCAACCTTGGGCGCAATACTCATTAGGAATAATCCGGCAATAACATAGCACGCGACACTTCTCACAAAGGCTTTTTTCATTCTTCTGCTCCTTTCATTTTCCTGTGAGCTGGCAAGCTCGTTGTCGGGGTCCATATTTGCAGAAATGTAAATACTTTTCAATATTCACAGGTGATTTTACGCCTGTCAAAAACGCCTCTCAAGTAAGTAGTACAAAATACATCTTTTCTACAAAAACCGCGGCAGAGAGCCCCGTACGGAAGCGCGGGTAGATTCACCTGCAAGCTGAACGACAATGAAACTCGATTTCTAGCTCTCCGGTGCAAGCAAAAGCTTCTGGCCAGGACGAATGGTCGTTTCCGGTGTTATTTTGTTAAGACGACACAGTTCCTTGACGGTCATTCCATATCGTTGCGCGATTCCCGAAAGAGTATCCCCCCGCTGTACCTCATGGTAGTGATTTCCTTTGATCGTCGCTTTACCCCTTGTGACAACAGGTCTTTTCAATCTTGATACCGATTGCTCAAGCCTTTTGACCTGGTTTTCAAGGCTGGCTACTTTGCGCTCCACGCCTCCAATCGTGGCCAATCTCTGTTCCACCTCCCCAAGCTTAGCTCTAATCGTATTAATATCCGCTACGCTGACCTCGTCTCTGACTCCGAAAAGGAACACTATGATGACAATCAGGAAAACGACTCCTATCCCAACAATGATCAGAGTACTTCGATCTGCCAGCAATCCGGCAGGCCGTCTAGCGCGGCGAATGTGGGTGTCTTCCCGGGAGCGGTTGAAATTCTTTGCAAATTCCTTTCCCAGATCGTCGATTTCTACATCGAGTCTTTCTTCCATTCTTCCCCCTTTATGGCAAATTGAATCTTAGTCGAATCAAATCTTGGTAAATCATAGAAAAAAAATGTCAGACCTTCAACATTTGGATTGATAATTTCTGCTGTACCCCACAGGACGGGCAAGAATGGAGAGAATCGGCCTCTCCCCCTTCCCTTACTGTGAAACAGCCCTTGATTCGAATAATTCAATGTGCCCTATCAGGAGCAGGGCTTGCACATTTTGAGAGGTTTCTCCATAAGTCACCTCCTGAATGGAGGTTAAAGGTTGGAGAAGAAACAACGCTTTCAGAATAGTGAAGCTCCCCGCGCCAAGGCGCGGGGCATCTTCACAACCGCTAGTAAGGCTGCCAGCCACGGCCCTGCCGTAGCCCGCGGACGTAGGCGGCCTGCCCGGCGTGGATAACGGCGTCTTCGAGGATGCTGATCAGGCGTACCCCGACGGTGGGGGGCGGCGTCCACGGCCCGCCGAGTTCCCTGTCCAGTTGTGACGATGACAGCGAGCGAATGTACCCAAGGGTCCGTGCCGTGACGGCCTTCTGGTAGCCAAGGATCGTCGCATTATCCGGCGGCTCGAAGGCGGCCACCTGCTCCGGCGTGTCCCCGAAGCCCGTGTCTCCCCCGTCAACCGGCTGGTTGAACTTTTTCGCCCAGCCGTCACGCACCCAGAGCTGCTCCTCTCCCATAAGGTCCGCCACCTGGGCGTCATGCTGGCGGGTCAGGTGCCAGGCCAGCCAGCCGATGCTGTTGGCATCCGGGCTGGGCTGCCATTTCAGGGCTTCCGGGGTGAGGCCGTCCAGAATCCTGCCGAGATACTCCGGAACGCGGTTATAGCCGTCAATCAAGATATCAGACCATTCCATGTCTACCTCCTTCTCTCCGTAACAAAAGACAGCTAGGAAGAGTTTACTCGCCTTTCCGGCGGTTGTATGTGACAAATATCCCGCAGCGAAATGTCTTCCATCTTAACACGCTTTGACCGGGAATTCAGCGAGGACAATCCGGATTTTTGTTTGGTGGTGAAAAGTATCATAATACGTGAAGCTTGCGCGGGGAATAATCCCGACCCGAATGCATAAAAGAGATCAGGACGGAACGACACGGAACTTGAAGGAAAGATTGCCCTGGTGACGGGAGCCGGCGGCGGGGCGGGGAGGAGCATCGTATTCGTGTTTGCGCGGAACGTCGCCGATGTGGCCGTGAACGATATCAACGCCGAGACGGTGGAAGCTACCGCGGTAGAGATGCGGAAACTGGGCCGCAAGGCCCTGGCGAATCTCTGTGATGTGACCACCCAACCAAATGTCATCGATATGGTCGGCAAGGTGGATGATAAGAAGTCCCGGTTTGTGAATAAATCGCTTTAGAAACAACGTGCCCTCTTATGTCAAGGGCTGACCCCATTTCATACTAAATCTTGCCCCGCTCCTGGGCAATTTTCGTATATGTTTCAACTATATTTGCCGGTGGAATCCACCTTTCGGCTTCGTTTTTTTCCAGAAGACTGATTGCATCAGGCTCGCATTTTACAACGCATAGGCCACATCCGATACATCTGTCGGTATCAACATGTGCTATGTCATCCACGGTAATAGCGTCCATTTGGCAGCGATCCATACAAATCTCGCAGGCCGTGCAATCTTCTTCATTGACTGCGGCGTAATAACTGGTGTTTACATATTTGGCGGGCTTATCCCATTTCTTTATGTTTTTTAAAACGTCGCAGCAGCAACCACAGCACATGCAGAGCACCCACGTTTTTTGTGCATTTCCGGGCTGAAGGACAAAGCCTGCTTCCAAGCCCATGTTTAGGATCTCCAGGGCTTCCTCCTGGGAAATTGAGCGGCCAAGTCCGTTTTCCTCATAGTAATAGGCACCGGTTCCAAAGGCCATGCATGTTTCTAGCGGCATGTCGCATGCTTCGCCCAACATTCTGTGATTTTTTCTGCATATGCAGTCGGCAAGTACAATCTTCGACTGTTTTCTAATTATGGTCCCTGCCTCTTCGTAGGGCATTACACTGATTCCTGCAGAAATACTCTTTGATACAGGGATTACCCTAAGCTGCTGGGTCTTCTGTTCTTTCCAGGTCTTCTCCAAAAAATGCGGAACATACTCATTAAAGTCACGAACTAGCCCCACGTTTAGTTTGTTTATTTGGTACTCCCATATACCGATAGCAAACATGGCAGCCGAGTAGAGCTTTTGACCGCCCTTACTAGAACAAAAAATCAGCCCTTTTTTTGACATGCTTTCCAGGATCTTGGCCATGCTTGACTCATCCATGTTAAGTCTTTCACTAATGGCTGAAGCCGTTTCAG
>JASFTV010000253.1:0-5522 GCA_050050615.1 Desulfobacteraceae bacterium | reverse complement strand
TCCGCCTTCGGCGGGTTGCCGAGGGTTCGCGGTAGACTACTACAGCTTCACCCTCGACGCCTAAGATCTGCGGCATCCTCGACTTTTGCAACGTTGGGGTAGAATTACCCTTTCTATCCATTAACCTCTATTCAGGAGGTTGTCTCATGGAGAATCCTCCCAAATTATGCATGCCCTGATAGAATATGCCTCATCTGTTAGGGAGTCTGAAAAATGATTCATTTGCCCATTCAACGATCTTTCCCCAATAGTACGGGAGGCATCAAAAAATGAAATGCCCGGAATGCCAATTTGAAAATCCGGAAGGAGCCAAGTTTTGCAGAGATTGCGGTACATCACTCGAGCAGGATATTATCTGCCCTAATTGTGGTTCATCACATCCACCAGGCAGTAAATTTTGTGTAGACTGCGGTCATGATCTGAGCAAACCCAAAGAAGAGCCTCTCATCGATTACTCTGAACCTCAATCCTACACTCCAAAGTACCTCGCAGATAAAATTCTCACCAATCGTAGCTCTATCGAAGGTGAACGAAAACTGGTGACCGTCTTCTTTGCCGATGTCGCCAACTATACATCCCTCTCTGAAAAGTTGGACCCCGAAGAAGTCCACCAAATCATGGATGGATGTTTCAAACTTCTCATCGAGGAGATTCATAAGCTTGAAGGCACCATCAATCAGTTTACAGGTGATGGGGTCATGGCTCTCTTCGGTGCCCCCGTAGCCCATGAGGACCATGCCCGGAGAGCATGCTATGCCGCGCTATCCATACGGAAGGCGATTGAAGGATATGGTGAAAGGATAAAGAAGGATACCGGTATGGATTTCAAGATGAGGATAGGGTTGAACTCCGGACCGGTGATTGTGGGTTCCATTGGTGATGACCTCAGAATGGATTATACAGCTGTGGGTGACACGACCAATCTGGCCGCACGGATGGAGAGCCTGGCCAAACCCGGCAGCATACTGGTATCAAGGAACACCTATAGACTTTCAAAGGATTTCTTTGAATTTGTATTCCTTGGTAAAAGTGAGGTTAAAGGTAAAGAGGGCTTGCAGGAGTCCTATGAACTGATCAAGGCTGGTGATGTAGAAACAAGAATTGAAGCGTCAATGGTAAAAGGCCTTACTAAATTTGTCGGCCGGACGAGAGAAATAGAGGTGCTAACAGATGCCTTTAGTAAAGTGAAATCAGGATCAGGCCAAATTGTAGGAATCGTAGGCGAAGCGGGTGTGGGTAAATCCAGGATTCTTCTTGAGCTGAGAAATTCTTTGCCGGAAGGTGAATACATATACCTTGAGGGCCTGTGCCTCCATTACGGAGGTTCTATGCCATACTTGCCTATCTTGGATATTCTCAGATCGTATTTTGGCATAGAAGAGGGGGATCGAGAGTTTATTGTCAAAAAAAAGATGGAGGCGAAAATCCTCCAGCTAGATGAGAGCCTTAAGAGCGCACTTCCACCTATACAAGAGCTTTTTTCCGTCAAGGTCGATGATGGTTCATTCTTGCAGCTTGAGCCTCAACAGAAAAGGGAGAGGTGTTTTGAGGCGGTTCGGGATCTGCTTGTTCGAGTGAGTGAAAGCAAGCCTCTCGTTCTTGTTGTGGATGATCTTCACTGGGTCGACAGGACATCGGAGGACTTCTTAGGATATCTAATTGATTGGTTGGCTAACACCAGGATCCTGCTAATTCTTATTTACCGGCCCGAATACACGCATGTATGGGGGAGCAAATCCTACTACAGCAAGATCGGTGTAGACCAGCTTTCCGGCAAGAGTAGTGCTGAACTTGTACGGAACATTCTGCAGGGTGGAGAAGTTGTGCCGGAACTGAGGGCACTGATTTTTAACCGGGCCGGAGGCAACCCCCTGTTTGTGGAGGAGCTCACCCACAGCCTTTTGGAAAATGGCTCCATTCAGAAGAAGGATCATCAATATGTTTTATCCAGGCCGGCATCCGAGATTGAAGTGCCCGATACTATTCAAGGGATTATAGCGGCTCGTATCGATCGCGTGGAAGCAAACCTCAAAAGGATTATGCAGGTTGCTTCGGTAATAGGGAGGGAATTCGCCTATCGCATTCTACAAACCATTATGGGAATGAGAGAGGAACTTAAATCTTCTCTACTTAACCTTCAAGGTTTGGAGTTCATCTATGAAAAAAAGATTTTCCCGGAGTTGGAATTTATTTTTAAACATGCCATGACACAAGAGGTGGCTTATAAAAGCTTACTTCTTCAAAGAAGAAAGGAGATTCACGGAAAGATAGGAAATGCGATAGAACAGCTGTACCCTGACCGCCTCGAGGAATACTACGAACTGCTGGCCTACCACTATCTACGCAGTGATAACAAAGAGAAGGCGGTGAAATATCTGGATTTGGCCAATCAAAAGGCAAACAGAGTCAGTGCTATGGAAGATGCGATGGCTTATTTTGAAGAAGCCATGAAGCTACTTGACACTCTGCCCGATACCGATAAGTACCAACAACTACGTATCTCCCTCTTGGTAAACCAGGCGGATACGTTCATGATGCTCCTCAAAATTCCAGAATATTACGACCTTTTGACCAGCTACGAGCCCATTGCGGCCGGGTTGGAAAACCAGGGGCTTCTAGGGGCACTCTATACTGGTAAAGGATGGTGTGAGTGGTGGTTCGGCTACTTTGATCAGGCCATAGAAACCGGCACCAAAGCGGCCGAACTCTGTAAGGGCGTGGGGGACGCCGAAAAGGCCGGAGGAGCATATATGTCGCTGCAGTGGTGCTATGTGTGTAAGGGTGATTATTATAAGAGCATAGCATTGAAAGAGGACACGCTCGGCTCGATGGAACATCGGTTTAACCTTCGGACGTGTGTGTATGGGTTTTGTGCGGCCGTTTGGGCGTATACGTTTCTTGGGCGCTGGGATGAAGCGGTTGAAGAGGGCCAGGCGGCGCTGAGAATGGCCGAAGAATTTTCCGTTGGCGGTCTCATCTCTTTTGCGGCTTCTTCCATATCTCTGGCTTACAGCATTAAAGGCGACGAAGGTCAGGCTGTTAAATATGGCGAACTGGCCGTCCGGAAGGCGCTGACACCTGCAGAGAAGTATTGGGCGCAGGGTTTCCTTGCAATGGCATGGTGTCGGGCCGGGGAGACGCAACGAGGGATCGAGTTTTTGACCGATATAATCTCGACTCAACGCTTTGCACGCTTCAAATTCGGCGAGATTGGTTATATGCAGAGCCTCGGCGAGGGATACAGGCTGGCCGGGGAATACGATAAGGCAATTCAAACCTTCCAAGAAGGTCTGGAACTGGCTGAGGAATGTGCTTTGAAGTGGTACATCGTGCGTATGCATCGCTTAATGGGCGAGATCATTTTGAAAACCAACCCGGCTCAGGAAAAAGAGCCTTTTGCGAGGCCGCACTTCGAGCGAAGCATTTCCCTCTCAAAAGAGATCAAAGCGGATAATGAGTTGGCACTGTCTTACATAGGTTATGGTCGGTTCCTCAAGCAGCGGGGCAATATTCCACAAGCCAAGAAATACTTAATTAAGGGCTTGAAAATTCTTGAGCGTCTGGGCACCCTGATTGAGCCGGACATTGTAAGAAAAGAGCTGGCTGAGCTGCCCGGGGATTGACAGAAATTGAATAACCAGAACCTTCAATGCAAAAGCGACGAAACAGCTCACAGACAGACCCTTCGGCGCCAATCTTTTTGTGATGAACTCGCTGGCCGCTAAGTTCGCTGAGGTGTTGGCAAAGGAAGGAGTGAAGTGTGTCACGGTCTCAGGGGGATCCCCCAAGGAGCTTATCCCCATGCTCCACGACATGGGGATTAAGGTCATCGTTGTGGTCCCCACGGTGGAGGTTGCCCGCGCTGCTGAGGCTGCAGGAGCCGACGCCATTGTGGCAGAAGGGGCCGAATCCGGAGGGGTCCAGGGACTGAAGGTGTCCTCCACGATGGTGTTGGTGCCTGCCGTAGTCGATGCTGTGAATCTACCTGTAATTGCGGCCGGCGGCATCGGGGACTTGCGCGGGTACAGGGCCGCCTTTGCCCTGGGTGCGGAAGGGATCCAAGCAGGCACGCGCTTCATTGCGACAAAGGAGTGTATTGCCCACGAGAATTACAAAGCCACCATTGCCGGGGCAAAAGAGACCGGCACAGGACTTGTGGATATGGGCCGGTTCCGGATCCGGGCGCTGCGTACGTCCCTTGTTGAGAAGATGCTCAAAGGGGAGGAGCCTACCGATAAAGCCTTTGCGGGAGAGGCTATTGAGGCGTCCTGGCTCAAAGGAGACCTGGAGGCGGGGGTGCTACCGGCAGGAGAGATTGCAGGTCTCATCTCCGAGATCCCATCCGTGAAAGAGGTGATCGAGGAGATGGTTCGTAAGGAATAAATACCCTCGGGCGTATGCCCTTGGGTATCTACATTTTCCCTACTTCGTGGGTAAATGTTACAATCTTACGTACGTTCTTGTACTTCCACGCGTCCCCGTACTTCCAAGTAGGTCGGTCATTACGGTTCTATTCGAAGATCCACAAAGGTTTCTATAAAGGTCGAGGGTGTCTTCGGACAGGTTGACCCCCAGGTCTTCTTCAATGTTTTTTCTACACAGGTCGTATACGCGAATGATTTCGCCCTTTCTGCCTGCCGAAAAGCACAGGTGCATGAGCCTCCGGTAGGCGTCTTCCCGGTAGCGGTCTAACTTGAGGAGATGATAGAGGGTACTGATAGCGGCTGATAGATCTCCAAGCCTTTCTTGGCAGTCCGCCATCCGAAAAAGAGCGGTCAAGAACTGATCTCGCAGGTACTCCCGCTCCATGGAACACCAATCCGCGTAGGGCTCATCGGATATGAAATCACCGTAATACAATGAGGCGGTCTTCTTGTAGTGTGAAAGGGCGTCAGACCAGAGGCCTCTTCTTTCCTTGTATTCGGCCAGTTTGATCTGTCCCATGAACTCATCCACGTCCGCCCATCCGTTGCGTCCGAGGCTCAGAATCAGCCTGTTGCCCTCCCGCATCAAATTTGGGAAGCCGTTCTCCCCGATCTTGGGATTCTTGAAGACTTTTCTGAGCATGGAAAGTATGACCCTGAGGTTAGGGCGGGTTACCTCCGGATTCATTCCCGGCCATAGTAATTCCAGCGCCTCGTCCAGAATAATTCCTGACTCATGTCGTCTGAAGAACAGGTACTTTAGAAGTTTCAAAGCCTTTTTGCTCTGGCACTCTCCGAGAGCTACTTCTCGACCGTTGGCAAAGATACGGAAGGGGCCAAGGGAGTAAACATGCAGATCCAAAAGGTCTTTATCGGATTGCGAACCGTTTACGGAGAAGCGGGTAGGGGCTTTCTGCTTATCTCCCGGCTGTTTGCTTTTCACGAGTGATCGAGCGGGAGCCCAAAGGTGATCCAAATCCGGGTTGTTCTTCAGAAACCGCTCGGCGAAAGGGGAGAACCAATCCAGATCAAAATGTACGGAATAGTAGAGATCGGTGAGACTTCCCAGGGCAAAAACCCTGCTGAGTGTTTCTTCAG
>JASFTV010000252.1:0-5555 GCA_050050615.1 Desulfobacteraceae bacterium | reverse complement strand
TATTAGTGTTGATAAGATCAACAAGACCTTTCCAAATGGTGTTCAGGCCCTTTGTGACTTTTCCATCAAAGTCCGTCGCACCGAGGTGCTCGTCGTCATAGGACCCTCAGGGTCCGGGAAATCAACCTTTCTCAGATGTCTTAACGGTCTCGAGGAGATTGATAGCGGTTCTATCACCATTGATGGCATCCCTCTCGATGAGGACAAAGGAAACCGATTGGAGATCCGTAAAGAGGTCGGGATGGTTTTTCAATTGTTCAACCTGTTTCCTCATTTGACGGTCCTTGAGAACGTGAATTTGGCGCAGATGCTCGTCCGGAAAAAGAGCAAAAAAGCGGCTACGGCCACGTCCATGGAGCTGCTCAGAAAGGTGGACATACCGGAAAAAGCGAACACCTTTCCCAACCATCTCAGCGGAGGGCAACAACAACGGGTCGCCATTGCCAGGGCTCTCGCCATGAGTCCTAAGGTGATGCTCTTTGATGAGGCAACCAGTGCTCTCGATCCGGAGATGATCGGGGAAGTGCTCAATGTTATGAAGGCCCTTGCCAAAGAAGGCATGACCATGGTCGTGGTCACCCACGAAATGGGGTTTGCGCGCGAGGTCAGCGACCGGGTCGTTTTCATGGAAGACGGGCGGATCGTGGAGCAGGGGACGGCAGAGGAGATGTTCACGAACCCAAAGGAAGAACGGACAAGGGATTTCATAAGTCAGATACTCTAGAAAAACCGCGGCAGAGAGCCCCGTCCGGAAGGGCGGTGGTGAAGATGCCCCGGCCTGGGGGCGGAGAGATTCACTTTGGGCGTTTGGCCCTGAGCTCATTGACTAAGGGCTCGTCGACAAGTCTCGCCGAATGGGGGAGACAGAGAGGATTTCCGAAGGAGCTTGGAATGAATAACGTTTTTAGACAATAACTTGGAGAGCAGGTCTCGAAGAGAAAGGGGGTTCATTATGAAAATCCGGGTATGTTTGTTTGCATCGGTCGTCGTGGTTGCCCTGTTGATGGCTATGACGGGCACGGCCTTTACGGGGGATCTTCGGCAGCAAATTACTGCTGAAAGCACGCTGGAGCGGGTACTTAAACGTGGTGTCCTTCGGGTGGGCATGTCCACCTTTGTGCCGTGGGCCATGAAGGACAAGACAGGCAAACTGATCGGTTTTGAGATCGATGTGGCCACGCGGTTGGCTAAGGACATGGGCGTCAAAGCGGAGTTTGTACCCACGAAATGGGCCGGCATTATTCCGGCGCTCCTCACAGGTAAGTTCGACGTGATCATCGGCGGTATGGGCATTTTGCCAAAGCGCAACCTGAAAGTGAATTTCACGATCCCCTATGATGTCACCGGCATGTCCATGGTGGCCCACAAAGAACTGGCCGCAGGGTTCAATAGCCTTGAAGACTTTAACCGCTCAAATGTGATTCTGGCGGTGAGGCTTGCAGCAACACCTGTTGCTGCTGCTGAGAAGTTTATGCCCAAGGCTCAGTTGCGAAAGTTCGACGACGAGTCCCAGGCCATTCAGGAATTGCTGAACGGTAAAGCCCACGCTGTGGTCGCTTCAGCGCCGATGCCTGCATTTCAGGCCTTGAAGTATCCCGATAAGTTTTTTCTGCCACTGAAAGGCACCTTCACCAGGGAACCCATCGGCTTTGCTCTGAGGAAGGGAGATGTCGATACCCTCAATTTCTTCAATAGCTGGATCACCGTTGTAGATGCCGAAGGATGGCTGGCAGAGAGGAAACACTACTGGTTCGAAACAAGGGACTGGGAGAGCATGCTAAAATAAGGAAACGAGAATAGTCCTTGAGAAAACGAAAGGTAAAAGTTAAACCCCTTGACATCATTGTCGCGCTGCTTGTCATTGCAATCGGATGGTATGTCCTTTACAGGATAAAGGTAGGCCTTGATTACAAATGGGATTGGACGGCCATTCCCCAGTACCTGTTACGCTATGACGCGGAGAACAAGGAGTGGGTGGCGAACATCCTCCTGCAGGGACTCTATACCACCATCCGGCTAAGTATATGGGGGACCATACTGGCCACGGTTATCGGGACGGTGATGGGGCTCTGCCGGATAAGCCGCAGCCTTTTCTTCCGGCTTATCGGACGGACCTATGTGGAACTGATTCGCAATGTCCCCCCTCTCGTCCTGGTTTTCATCTTCTACTATTTTCTTAGCGGGCAGGTCATGACAGCCCTGGGCGTGGATGCATTGGTCGCCTCAAGTTCAAAGGGAACCCAGGATTTTCTGGCCTTTTTCTTTGCACCGCCGTCCATGTTTTCGGCGTTTGCCTCGGCTCTCATCACGTTGGCCATCTTTGAAGGGGCCTATATTACAGAGATCGTCAGGGCAGGCATTCAATCCATTGAAAGGGGAATCTGGGAAGCAGCCTATGCCCTTGGTTTGTCGCGCTGGCAGCAAATGCGTTACATCATCCTGCCCCTGGCTACACAGAGGATCCTTCCCCCCCTGGCGGGGCAGTTTATTTCCACCATTAAAGACTCGGCTATTGTCTCTGTCATCTCCATCCAGGAGTTGACCTTTCAGGGTATGGAGTTGATGTCAGCCACGTATCTCATTTTTGAAGTCTGGATCACGATCACGGTTCTTTATCTGGTACTCACCCTCTCCCTGTCCTTGGCCGTCGAGCGTCTGGAAGTCTACCTGAGGAGGAGCGAAGCTTAAAACAACCGATGACAGAGGATAATCAACTCACCCGCCAATCCATCCCAAAACTTGTCCGGCAAATCGCCATCCCAGCGAGCGTGGGATACTTCTTTCACACCATGTACAACGTGGTGGATACTTATTTCGGCGGTCTCATTTCAACGCAGGCTCTAGCCTCCCTTTCCTTGTCGCTTCCTGTTTTCTTCATCATCATCGCCGTGGGCACAGGCATCTCTACAGGCGCAACCGCGCTGATAGGAAATGCTCTGGGTGCAGGAAAGAAGGAGGAAGCCAAGCTTTTTGCTCTTCAAGCGGTCAGCTTCGGTGTGCTTACTTCAATTGCGCTGAGCTTTTTCGGTGTCTATGCGTCGCCCTTTTTGTTTCGCATTCTGGGGGCATCTGACGGCTATTTGGTGATGGCGGTTACCTATATGAGTACCATCTTCCTGGGTACCATGTTCTTCATGCTTGTATATATGCTCAACGCCATATTGAACGCGTTGGGCGAGACAAGGCCATTCAGGGATTTTCTGATTGTAGGGTTCTTGTTGAACATCGTCTTGGATCCGTGGTTCATCTATGGCGGGCTTGGTGTACCCGCCATGGGCATCGTGGGCATCGCTCTGGCGACGGTTCTCATACAGATCGTTGGATGTGTTTACCTCGGTTTCAGGGTCTACAAGACGGGGCTGATTGCGGATAAGAGGGTGAAAGATATTTTTCCCAGGGTAGGGTCTTTTAAAGAAATCGCAAGGCAGGGATTTCCAGCCAGTGTAAATATGATGACCGTAGGTATGGGAATTTTTGTTATCACCTATTTTGTAAGTCACTTTGGGAAAGAAGCTGTGGCTGCCTATGGCATCGCCATGCGGGTGGAGCAAATTGTTCTCATCCCGACGATAGGCCTCAACATCGCCACATTGACTCTGGTCGCTCAAAACAACGGGGCCAAGCTTTTCAATCGTGTCAAAGAATCCCTCAGTACGGCCTTGCGGTATGGGGGCATTCTCATGGCTTTCGGCACGATCGGGGTCTTCGTGTTGGCTAAGCCTTTGATGGCCTTTTTTACGGATGATTGGAGCGTTATCGCAATTGGCACGACCTACCTTAGAATTGACGCCCTTGTCCTGTATGCCTATGTCATTTTGTTCGTCAACGTAGCGGTCATGCAGGGCATCAAAAAACCCATGTATGCAGTGTGGATTGGCATGTACCGGCAACTTGTTGCGCCCTTCATCGTTTTTTGGGTTTTGACCCGCTCACTTGATTCCGGAGTGCTGGGAATATGGTGGGGGATATTTTCCATTACCTGGAGCGCAGCGATATTCACAATCTTCTACGTTCGCAGGAGGCTCAAGGAGGCCATGCATCCAACTCCGGTTAGCCCCTAAATTGGGTTGCATCGAGGCCTTCAAAGCCTATCCGCTAAAATCAAGCCTTCCACAGAGGCCTCGGTTCATTTGAGCAGGGTTCGTGGCACAAAGAATATCACCTCTAAATCTCCGCTATGACACACGCTTGCGCCGGCTGCCGGTCCACGGACTGCGGAGATTTCATTAGGTTATCCAACCGCGGGCGATGTATGGGGTAAAGCTCAGTGTGGGCGGGGAGATTCACTGCGTTTGTGAAGCACAGGGGTGATGAACTCAAAAGCCTCCTTCAATGCACCAATGTGTCAGGAATAAATCTTCCCCCCTTTTCCTGCTAACTGCTTGCGAAGGTGACCAACAATTTCTGGCCCGGGTGGATGACAGTCTTTGGTGTTATATGGTTGAGGCTGCATAGTTCATCCACATTGATGCCGTATCTCTTGGCGATCCGAAAGAGGGTCTCCCCCGGACGGACCTCGTGGTAGCGGCTTTTGGTCCGAGAGGTTGGTTTTTCATGAGGGGACATTGAGGTCTTGATATCAATAGCCGTCAAGGCCATTTTTTTCGCCATTCTATCAATGTTTTGAGAGAGTGCATCGAGCCGTGAAGTCAGTGATGTCAGGGAGCCATCAAATTTCGAAATAAACGATTCAAGCCTCGTCAACTCACCTGCAAGTCGAGGGAATTTCTCCTCTAAAGTGACAGCTCGCTGTTTGAGGGCATCCAGATCTTTTTCTAAAACCTTATCATGGGCTTTGACGAGGAACGTGGAAACAACGATCAAGATGAAAATGGCCATGCCGCCATAAATCAGAAACCGCCTATCGCTCCTTGAACTTTCTGGCCTGCTCTGCTTGACATTCTTTTTTGTTTCCTGGATTTGTGCCGGATCTTCAGCCAAACCCAACTGTGCATCGCTCATTTCCGCGTTCGAGCTACGCATTCGCCTTTCTGGCCCCGGGTATTCAAAAGCGGACTTCTCAGACCTTCGGTCTACGACGCCAGAAGAGGAGAAGAAATTTTCCATAAACAATCTCAGGTCATGTAGATTGCTAAATTCCTTTTCCAAGGTTCTTTTGTCGGTCTGCATGTGGAGCTTCATTTTTGTGTCTGTGACGACTTCCATTTTGATCACCTCTCATGAGGAGGGAATCTCTTGGTACAATGAGGCCATGCTCCCGGCTGTTCTAAAAAAACGCAGGGACGGCCTCTTAGGACCAGGTTGATGCCTCTCTGAGCCCTTTTTCAGCCTGCCGGGAAACATGCAAGCGGGTGCGGCCTTCTCGTTTGCATACTAGAGATTTTGTTCGCCATCTGAGAACAGGACCCTCTGCGCCATTGCTTTCCCCCCGGTCCTTACCCGGCGCTTTTTTCGCCCGCCTTTTGAAACCAAGTCATACATATTATAGCAAACTTCTTGCCATATTTTCATCTAAAATATATATAAGAATTTCCATTCCTTGGCGCGAGATGGAAACGAATCATACCCAAAAACTGCCAAAAATCGTCAAGATC
>JASFTV010000251.1:0-5561 GCA_050050615.1 Desulfobacteraceae bacterium | reverse complement strand
AGTCATCCGGGGAGAGGCTTATACGCGAAGGGCATCCATCGATTGCAACTCCAACCCCGGTGCCGTGAGATTCGCCAAAGGTCGTTACCCTGAAAACCTGTCCGAAAGAATTGCCGGCCATTGCTATTGTTCCCGCGCTCCGCCTCCGGGCGGCAGTTTTCGCATGATTAAGTCTGCCGCTTGCTGAATTGAGAGCTCGTTTGTGTTCAGTCGCATGTCATGGGCGCTTTCATATAAAGGGATCCTTAGATTCAACAAATCCGTGACTTCGCGTAGCGGATCTTTGCCGGTCAAGGAAGGACGCACCTTTCCGGCTCTTTGTTCATTTGCCATTCTGTCCCTGACCACTTGGGCGTTCACGTGGAGCCATACAACCCATCCGTTGCGTCTTAGATTATCAACATTGCCCCTATCGTTCACCACACCGCCGCCGCCGGCGATAACCAGGTTGTCTTGGGTTGTAAATTTCTCCACGGCTTTTCTTTCCAGGTCCCGAAAATGCTCCCAACCCCTTGACAGGACAATTTCTTCAATCGAGCAGCCCGCAAGCTCTATGACGGCCTCGTCGAGATCCACGAATTTTCTCGTCAGATTGCGGGCCAGTAATTTCCCGACCGAAGTCTTCCCACTGCATCGAAAACCTATCAAAACAACGTTCATTTGCTTCCCGCTCCCGGTCGGTCGCTGCAAAACCCAACCCCCGAAGTCCCGTGCCCTGGCGAACGGCAAAAAAAAAGCCGTGGGCTCGGTTAGGGCCCACGGCTTAAAATACACAGATCCATTACTCAAGCCACGGGCATACCCATCCAATAAAGATAAAAATAAGTATTAATTCCGAATTGAATGCCCGTGATATTCAGCATGGTCATCTCTTTAGTTATTAAGCTAAAGACCTTATAAATGCGATCCAGCGGTCTGTCAAGAGAATTTTTGCTAATTTTTTCTTCAGCGCATTTTTTCTTGATATGCGCGTCCAGTCCGGTTAGTCAGTGCATTACCATCAAAAATACCTTCGCTGCCCTAAGCTTCCGATTTTTATCTACCTCCAGGAATCTTTGTAAAGACTTTACTGCCCCTTTGCCGGGCACTCGCATCTGTCGCCTTGTAGCCAATCCATTTTATTCGCCTATCCCTAATACTAAATGATCAAAAACAGGAAACGATAAAAACCCCTAAGAGAAAACTTCAAGTTATCGGGTTTACCTTTGAATCTTTTCTTTTCTATCGGTATTTCCATATTGACAAATAGGAAAAAGCTTTTTAATTTCAGATCCGCTATTCCGTCTATTTTACCATCGGAGTCCTTATGCAAAAATTTTTCGGCTTTACCTGAGGATACAGAGAAAGCTCTACCCGGGTTCGGTAGGCCAGGGTAAGGTTGAAGAATCGACTTCCCTTCAAAGAAAATCAAGACATCCCTTCTCCTTTTCCCTGGTCATTACAGATGAAAGGGTTTCTTTTGGGGGCAATGGTGCTGGGCGTCCCCTGGGCTTCAAACCCGTTGGTCGTTCTGCAAGACCGGGAGTAAGTTCGATTCCCATGCCTCCTCAACGTATCATTCCTCGGCCATGAGGATTGGCAAAAGGCGTACCTGATCGACGACCCGTTCAATTTTCTTATTGGGAAGGGGGACTCATCAAAGGGAATAAGATCAGATCCCAGAGACGGGGCAGTTAAGGTGCTGATTTCATAAGGAATCGCTTTTGAGAAATTCGGACAGACCCATAAACCCTCAAAGAGATGGGTGATGTGTTGTGGCATCTTGTGTTGGCAAGGGTTGGGTTTCCACATGACTATAAATATACATTGAGGAAGTGAAAATCTGTTAAGGGGAGAGGAGGAATGAAATGGCACAGTTAAAGAATATCTTTGCAACAAAATGGGGAATCATCGGGGTAGGGGCATTTATCGGGGTATTTGCAGCCTTACTCCAGAAGTGGGGCAACCCCGGCAACATGGGGATTTGTGTGGCCTGTTTTGAAAGGGACATCTCGGGCGCCCTCGGCCTCCACCGGACGGCAGTGGTTCAATACATGCGACCCGAAATCATAGGCTTTGTGCTCGGGTCACTCATTGCTGCTTATATTTTTAAAGAGTTTCGCCCGAGGGTCGGATCGGCTCCCATCGTAAGATTTGTCCTTGGGGCTTTCGCCATGATCGGAGCCCTGGTCTTTCTTGGATGCCCCTGGAGGGCGCTTTTGCGCCTTGCCGGCGGTGACGGAAACGCCATACTGGGACTGACCGGCCTCGCTTTCGGAATCTGGATCGGGACCTTGTTCCTGAAAGGGGGTT
This sequence comes from Desulfobacteraceae bacterium, assembly GCA_050050615.1. Lineage (GTDB taxonomy): Bacteria > Desulfobacterota > DSM-4660 > Desulfatiglandales > HGW-15 > JASFTV01. The sequence continues at coordinate 3,269 of JASFTV010000251.1, read as the reverse complement.
ACAACCTGGGACGCACGGAAAAGACCTATCCTTCTGTAGGGTGGTTACTACCCCTCATCATGTTGGGCTTTCTGGTGCTGAGGATCATTTTTCCGCCAGCGGAGGGGCAGGCGCAAAGCGGGGTGTTGTTTTACAGCCTCAAAGGCCCTGGCGCCGTGCATGCTCCCCTGGTCCTCTCCCTCATCATCGGACTGGCAATCGGTTTCCTGGCCCAGCGCAGTCGTTTCTGCACCATGGGCGCTCTAAGGGATCTGATCCTTTTTCGCCAAATCCACTTGTTCCTGGGGTTCCTCAGCTTGGCCGTTTTTGCCTTTGCAACTAACCTGGTCCTGAAGCAATTTCATCCGGGGTTTGTCAATCAACCCGTGGCCCATACCATGCATATCTGGAACTTCGGGGGCATGGTTGTGGCAGGGCTGGCCTTTGCCTTGGCAGGTGGATGCCCCGGGCGTCAGCTATTCCTGGCCGGTGAAGGGGATGGAGACGCTGCGGTATTTGTTCTGGGGATGATTGTCGGAGCAGCATTTGCTCATAATTTCGGCTTGGCGAGCTCGCCCAAAGGCGTCGGCCCAAATGGCATCGCCGCTGTCATCATTGGGCTTATTGTCTGTCTGTTTATCGGTTTTACCATGCGAAAAAAGAGTGCCTGAGGAGGTGTCATCATGAGTACAGTCGTGGACGCAAGAGGTCTGAGCTGCCCCCAGCCGGCCCTCATGATCCTGGAAGAGATCAAGAAGCTTACCAAGGGAGAGATCGAAATCCTGGTGGATACGGATACCTCCAGAGAGAACGTGAGCCGCGCTGCCGAGAGCCAGCAATGCCATGTGCAGGAGACTCGGGAAGAAGGGGAAGGTTACCGGATAAAGATCACCAAGGATTAGGACTTACCATGTTCACATTCTTTAAGAAAAAAAGATCCCGTGGTTCGCCCGGTATGGAGAATCAGGACCGGGGCATACTGGTTTTCGAGAATACCAGCGAGGTGATCCGTGCGGAAAACGTTCTGAAGTCAAAGGGGTGGAAGATTCGAGTCATGGGGCCGCCACCGGAGGTAAGGAGTGGTTGCGACCTTGTGATTGAGTTTCCCCTTATTGAAGAGTTGAACATCCTGAGGACGCTTCGGGAGGTGGATGTATCCGCTCTTCAGGTGGTCCCGGTGAACAGTCCCTTGCTTCAACCCGTGGATCTTTTCCAGATCAAGGACTTCGGCCGCTATCTCATGGTGAGAGCGGCCAATATGAAGCTGACCGTTGACAAGGAAACGCAAACCATAGTCAACATCTCCGGCGGTGGATGTCCGGACGTCCCATACCTCGCCCGGGAGATGGTAGGAAAATCTTTGGTTGCGGCGCCCGCTCCGAGGGAGATCGGTCATACACTCTGCGGGTATGCCCTTCAACTGGCCTATGAGGAGATGAAAAGCCGATGCTCGCAGTCGTAGGGACCATACCGGAAGATGGTTTTCCCCTGGTGGCCGGGCGAGTTTGTCTTGAAAAAGATCGAATCCATGTCGGTGAAAGGTGGGTGGAAGTGAACCGCGGGACGCCCGCCCTTCTGGCTGCTGCCATAAAGACCGGTGAGGTCCTGGGTCTGCCTTTCCCTTGCGGTTACCTGGCGGGAGACATTGGTCATGGGGATGGAAGCAGGCGCTTGTACGAACACCTTGTCAAGATTCTCCCGGATTCCAGTTTTTCAGTGGTCGCATTTCACTACCTCCACCCGGATGTGGACCGGCATAATAAGGTCCTCTTCGCCGTGGAGGAAATGAGTCCCCGCCCCATCCTGATTGCCGATGCCGGGTTCATGTATGCGGCCAAGATGAGCGGGCAATCGGGGGCTTATGAGCTTTTTACGCCGGATGCAGGGGAACTTGCCTTCCTGGCTGACGAAGAGGCCCCGCACCCCTTTTATACGCGGGGTTTCATCCTTCATGACGAAAATCGAATACCCGATCTTATCAGCCGGGCTTATGAACATAAAAACGCTGCCCGTTATCTCCTAGTGAAGGGGAGTCAGGATCATGTTGCCTCAGGGGAACAAGTCCATGCGGTAATCGACAATCCGGCGGATGAAGCCCTGGAGGCCATAGGCGGCACGGGCGATACCCTCACGGGGATTGTATCGGCCCTCATTGCATCGGGCATGGAGACTTTAGAGGCAGCTATCCTGGCAGCCCGGATCAACAGGCAGGCAGGTCATTACACCGCTCCCAACCCTAGCTCAAAGGTGGTCGATCTGATCGAACAGATCCCAAAGGCCATGAAGGAAGTTTGGAAAAAAAAGGATAAACCACATGGATCCAGACAAGCTCAATGAAATACCAGCCATCGACCCTGATATGACCATCCTGGATCTTGTATCCAGATATCCTCAGACTGAGGACGTCTTCAAGCAATACGACGACAAGGCCGGCGTATGTCTTTGCTGTCAGGCCCTCTTTAATTCTCTGAAGGATGTTACAGCCGAATACGGTCTGGATCTCGACGAGCTCGTCTCTAACCTGGAACTAGCCGTAAGGGAGGGGTAAAAGCCCCGGACGGATCAGGCGTAAACAAAGAAGCATCTAAAAACAAGATTAGACCCAAACGGGCTTTAGAAGACTCTCCTCTCTTTACTCGATAAACGCCTTTTTTTGCCGCCGATTCTCTCCTCTTCCACAAATGGGCGCGCCTCCTGGACTAACCATGAAAGCAAGTTTTCCACAGTCTTGGCCTTGAATCCATAGACCAACTTCATGAACCTGTCTTCATTTTTATTAAGCCTCATCTGAATTTTGTCCGACAGTTTTTTTTCCAGGACCCCGATCTGTTTCTCTACAAGGTCTTCGGCCCCGGACAGAGAAAGATTATCAAAGAAAAACATCTTGCACAGGAATTCCATCCGGAAATCCCTGACATGTTCGACAGGAGCGGCCAACCAATCCAGGAAAGCCCTTCTTCCTGCAATGGTGAGATTGAATACCCGCTTTGAGGGGCGCGACTGCTGACTTTCCGGGTGGGACTCCAGCAGTCCCTCGTGTTCCAGCCTTTTCAGCAGCACATAGAGTTGGCTTGTGCTGAGCCGACAAGTCGCCTCCAGAGCAGAACCGAGAAATTGCAGGATTTCATACCCATGCCTTGCGCCAGACATAAGCGTACCCAGAATAACATACTCCGTGAGTGATTTCAGAGTCATTACATTCCCTCGGACTTCGAAGATAATCCACACCCCCGCAAAGCTCGCAGTTTTAGGATGCCGTGGACCCGGTCACCTGGAGCGGGGCGCATGGC
>JASFTV010000250.1:0-5564 GCA_050050615.1 Desulfobacteraceae bacterium | reverse complement strand
AACAATTGAGCCCAGAGGTCATCAAGAAGGTGGGCGTCGAAAATATCATCGTTGTTGCAACGTCTAAAAAGCTCAATTCCTTAACTCGAAAGCCGCTTCTCGTTGATACAGGCAACAAAGATGTCGACAGCATGCTGAGAGGCTATAAGAGGGTGGTCACGGGCTATCGGGAAGAAATGATTTACAAAGTTGAATAGTGCATAGACAGCATGCACGGGTTGGGGCTTAAAGAGGCAATAGACCCAAAGAGACTGTCCTGGAATGTCATTCCGAGGAGGTGTCATGGACGGGATGTGACCTACCGAAGGTAGCGATGCAACGCATCACTGAATCGGCGCGCCCCCGCCTCTAAGTCATCAAGCGAAACCAGCGTAAAGTTCAGGCGACAGTAACACTCTCCACCGCCATGAGCATAGAAGCGAGGACCCGGCACATAAGAGACACCCTCAGCCTCAGCCACGGGCAAAAACGCCGAGCTATCCACGCCCGGGGGCAGGCGGAGCCATACAAAGAAACCTCCCCCAGGAGACACCCAGTAGCACTCTTCGGGCAAGTAACGCTCCAAGGCATTGATCAACACATCGCGCCTCTCTCGATACTTGGTACGCAATCTTTCAACGTGTTGATCCAGAAGCCCCAACTCTATAAAGGCGGCCACCACGTGTGCCGTGAAGTGACCGAGGCCACCACCGCTGTCCAGTACGCCGCTTTTGGTGCAACGCGCCACGAGTTCAGGGGAGGCGAACATCCAGCCCAAGCGCAGCCCGGGGGCCAGGATCTTTGAGAAGGACCCCAGGCGGATAACCGGTGCAGCCGTGAGCAGGCTGTGGAGCGAAGGCGGAGACGGTGCGTCGTACCACAATTCGTGGTATACATCGTCCTCCACGACGATCAAACCGGTTCTTTGAGCCAGCGCAACCAGTGCTTTTCGTCGCTCAAGTTCTAATGTGACGCCGCTGGGGTTGTTGAATGTGGGCACCAAATAAAGGAGCCGTGCCTTTCGTCCTTGGCGCTGAAGCGAATTCAACGTCTCCTCCAAAGCATCCACTTGCAGTCCATCCTCGTCGCTTGGTATCTGCATCAGCTCCAATTGGTGATCGCGCAACACACGTAATGCCAAATGATACGTGGGGGACTCCACCAACGCCAGATCACCAGGCTGCGTCAGCAACATACAGAGCATATCCATCGCCTGCGACGAACCTCCCGTAATCATCACTTGCTCAGAAGAGGGTGCGGCACCCTCGGTACGCTCCAACCAGTCGCACAACTGGCTAATCAAACAACCCGGCCCTCGTTCAGCGCCGTAAGATAAAGCCTGCGGGGCCTCGCGTTCGAGCACAACCCTGGTCGCCTCCAACAATCCAGCCGCCGGCAGCAAGGCCAGATCAGGATGTCCTAACCTGAACTCGATCACGCCGGGGCGCAGAATGTATTGGACATCAGGCAATGATATCTGCATCGTCAGTCTTTCTTGGCCTTCAGCAGATCCGCTAAACTGGCAAAAGGTTTATAGGTTGCAGTATCTTTCCGCTCGTCAGCGACTTCAATGCCACCAGCAGCCGAATGATCCAAATAGCGACTGTGCTCGTTATCATGGCAGTAAAGACAAAGATTCTCCCAGTTGCTCCCGTCTGGAGGGTTATTGTCATGGTCATGGTCCTTGTGATGCACGGTCAGCATATGGAGATTTTCCCGGGTAAACTCACGCCCGCACCGGGCACAGACCCAGGGATGGATTCTCAAGGACTGCTCCCGATAGCTCTTTTCACGTTCGCTCCGCGTTTGGCGGGCCCGTGCAACAATCTCGTCTACTTTCTCTTTATCCATCTTTCCACCTAATCGTTTTCGGGACCTGGAGCGTTTGCTTGACATAATCAAAGCTAGTAATCCTTAGGCCGTTTTTTGACGTCAAACGGGATATCGAAGGTTTCTGACAAGGCCTGGACAGCGAGATCCAGGTGCTGACCTTCGATCACGCAGGATACACTGGAAATAGAGGTGCTGATGGCCAAGGAACTGATACCCGCCGCGGCCATGGATGAGAACATGAGTCCGTGGATATAAGGTTTCTCACGCAGGTGATGGCTGAAGACAGTGATTACAGCCACATCAGGGGTGTAAGAAACGGCTCCTGCATCAATGATAGGCTGGACCCCTTCCATGATCTCAATAGCTTGGTCCAGGTCCTTTTGATCCACAACCAGGGAAAAATTGCCGCAGTCATCCAGATCGAAACTCTCGGCTAAGAGTTCAATGTTAATGCCGCTTTCCCCCAGGGCTCCCAACACGGTTCCTGCAACGCTGGCATGATCGGGTACGGACATAACTTTCAACAGGGCACGCCCGTCACTCTGCATAACGCCGCCAATTTTGATCTTACCCACATTGCGTTCCAAGAAACATCCTCACGCCATCCATGTCATAGGACAGAGATTCTCGCAGATGAACAGGGATATCTCCTGTTTTTAACCCTGAAAATCTGTGTTCATCCGCGTCCTGACCATCTTTCGACCGAAACACCCCGGGCGGTTTGGTAAATTGCCGATCCATCCGCTCTTTTTCTCAATCCCGTCAATTATGGCCACCTAGGACTATTCCCAGCTTCTTCTGTCTTCAATCTTCTTGTAGTGATCAGGAATGGTTCCCCTAGGGACAATCTGAACGACACCCTTTATGGTCAGGAGATCCTTTATGTCCCGTTCGATTCTGGCGCGAATGATTTGAGGCCGCGGGGCTTCTTCCCTGAGCTCTATAACAAACGTCATAATATCTTTATGGTTTTCACGAGTAATCACCACTTGATACTTGAAAACCTCCGGATGACGAGAAATGACCTCGTCTGCTTGCCATGGGTGGACAAAAGTTCCTCTCACCTTGGCAGCCTGATCGATTCTTCCTATGATTTTCTTCAGCAGGGGGCCGGTTCTCCCGCATGGGCACGATTCGTGGGTAAACATGGAAAGATCACCGGTCGCCATACGAATCATGGGGTATGAGGTGCTGAAATTGGTGGCCACGATTTCTCCGGTTGTTCCAGGCTCTACCTGTTTGCCGGTATGGGGATCGACGACCTCCACCAGGATATTGTCGGGCACATGCAAAGCGGTCTTGTCATAACATTCGTAACCGATGCAGCCCAGAAAAACGGTGCCATACACTTGGCGCACAGTCAGCTCAAGCTTGTCCTGGATTCGACGGCGCAGTGATTCAGGGAGCATTTCTGCAGAAACAAGAGCCGTCTCCAGAACAAAATCTTTCTTCGGGTCCAGATCCATTCCCTCAGTGCGTTGAGCCAATGTCATCAAGAAGCTGGGGGTCCCCATGTAGCCATTCACTTTTAACCTCTCGAGGATCCTGATCTGCATGAGCGTATTCCCAATCCCGGTCGGGAGGACCGTGGCACCAATCATTTTTGTGGCCTCATCCAGCATAAAGGCAAACGGCCACATGTGATAGTTAAAGGTATTCAGAATACGATCTCCTGATTCAAAGCCAACGCCGATGAGGGCCTCAGCCCATGAAGAATCTTGGTACTCCCGTTCCCCAGGCTGCAATATGAAGCCAGGATTGACATAGATTCGTCTTATGTGGGTGGGATCGATGGTCTCGAATCCTCCGAAAGGCGAAATTCTTTTCTGACGCTCAACCAAATCGCTCATACGCAGGATGGGAAGCTTTTCCAGATCTTCCAGCCCTTGGACATCAGAAGGTCCTAGGCCGGCAGACCGGTAGATTTCACTATAGGCCTTCGAATTCTGGTAAGCGTGCCGAAAGGTTTCCGGGAACTTCTTGTTCAGTTCTTCCTTTCGCTTTTCCCAATCCATGGTTTCGCGGGTCCTATTGAAAAAGCCTCTTTTCCTGCCTAAATCTCCCATTTCCAGACCTATCGTTAAGGTTGAAGACCTTGCAAAACAAGCTTATCTAGTCTTTCTTGGTAATGGATGGGACCTCGAAACACCCTTGAATTGCCTGTATGGTGGTTTCGAACTGATGGGAAGGTACAACCCCTGTAATGGAGGCGATGGTACAGCTAAGACCCAAAAGGTCTACTTTGTTGTGCTCGAACGCCGTAAGAAGCTCGCTTGCTATCCCGTACCGATCCCCAAAATGCGGCCCATTCATAGAAAATATGATCACGGGAGAAATCCTGCTTACGCTGATCTGTGGGGCTATGCGCCCAATAACCTGCGTGTAAGTTTCGCTTTCCGACGTTGGAAGACAAAAGGCCAATATTTCTTTTCCCTTCTCCAGACACGGACTGGTGACCAAAAAGGTGAGATCCAGGCCGAGGCGGGCGAATCCCCTGAAAGAGGTGCCAACGTGACCCATGTCCTCCCTATCCAATCTAACCCGGACGAGATCCTGTCCCTCATGATAGTCGAGCCCGTAGACTTTAGGCTGCTGTTCCTGATAGGAGGCGACCACCTCTTTATAGAGTTGCTCCTTCCCCTTCTGAGCAAGTTTCCAGTCAGAAGGGGTCCGATAAGCACTGAAGGTGAAAGGCTCGAAAAGAGCGCTGCTCGCCTTGCTGAGCAATTCTTCCCTCAAAATCACGGATATCGCAGAGGGGGAATTGGCCAATGCATCCGGTTCCACGCCCTGTTGGTCAAATGTCTCGAAAAGTCTTCCGGTGATGTCAGGGTTTTTTTTGTGCGGAAAAATGGACAGGATGGCACTTCTGGAATTATGAGAGAATATTTTCCCAAAGTGTTCATCTATTAAATGGGAGATCTTTGCCTCATGAACGGCCTCAACCATGATATTGAGGCCCCATGCTTCGCCATCATAGATACAGGTCATATAGGGCAGATTGATTTCTGCCGCGGCAACGATCCGGCAGAAGCTTGCGGGAAAATTTTCCATTGTTCGCGGGGTAACCATGGAGATCCTGACCACATCTTTCAGAATCTTGAAACCACCGAGTCTTGGTGCGGAAGCCATGAAGTCATCAACTCCTTAACGCTTGTAACAGAGACCGTTAGAGGAGGTTGCTCACTGCCTCCCACAGACCCTCAGTGTCAATAGGCTTGGCAATATAATCATCAGCCTCTGTCGCCATGCCGTCCGCATGGGAATACCTTGTGCTCGGGACCGCTTCACCCACGGCTGTCAAAAGGATCACCGGGATATCTCGGGTTTCCTCATTCGCTTTGAGCTCATTGCAAAGCACGTAGCCATCTTTACGAGGCATCATGATGTCTAGAATAATCAGATCGGGTCGGCGCTGCTTGATGGACTCTTCCCCTTCAATGCCGTCGTAGGCCATGCCGACTTCACATCCTTTGCTCTCAAGCATCATGGCAACAGTTTCCACCAGATCGGGGTCGTCGTCCACAACCAAGATATATTTCTTAGACATATTGGAACCTCCTCATAGGAAATGGTTAGTGTGATCAAAACCTGGAAATCTATCCGTTTGCAAATTGATTTTCAGGCATTCTTGTCCAAAAACGAATCAGTGCTTCGTGCGAGTCATGGGGGTCTCTTTTCAAAAACGAAGGGCATCGAGGAACAGTTATGCAAAAAGGGGTAGCAAAGGCGGGCGGAGCACCTTCGCAGCC
>JASFTV010000249.1:0-5604 GCA_050050615.1 Desulfobacteraceae bacterium | reverse complement strand
AAGGCGGTGATCTGGGGTTTTATCTTGACTCTCGCTTTTCTTACTTGAATTCACCCCTCACCCTGCCCCTCTCCCTCAATGGAGAGAGGGAATGTCGAAGTACTGATTTGGCTGGCTCAACCGACCTACACGATCCCGCTTTCCTGGATGGGATTTGGTGTGACCAAGGGCCTGACGCCTGTGGTCGCTTTTTGCCGCCACTGAGCAGAAACCTTCCCGCACCCATCCAAAGGTCAGGTCTGTGAAGGAAAGTTCTTGTCTTGACAGGGCTTGCCTGCTAAGTCATATTGAGATTTCAGCTGTGGGCTCCCGGATCTCCATCCCAACTCTCAGTCAACCCGTTCAGCGAATCAATCAATGACCCCCTGTAGAACAGGAGGCATGAGGAAGGCCCTTCAGGGCCACAAGGGCGCGCGTTTCTTTGGGAATCGAAGAACAGACTGGCGGGCACGGTGTCCCCCCCTACAGCCTTCGGCCCTTTCTTGAAGGGACAGTGAGATCTGCCTCCGATGCGGCAAAGCCTCATCAGTTCTCACTGCTGAAGGCGGTGGATTAATGATCACTTAGAAAGTCTGAAAGAAAGGGATTCCTTTGATCAGGGCTTGCTTTCTTTTCCTTATGGTATCCATGATTAGCACGTCCATGTTTTCCATGAGCCATGCTTACACGCTTGAGTCCTTGCAAAAAGCCCTTCCCGAGCAAGTCATGGACTGGGCAAAGGCAGAGGAGGATCGCTTTTACGACGATCAAACCATCTTTGAATATATTGACGGCGCTGGCGAGGTTTACAGGGCCTATCACATGAATAGATGCCTATCCCGTCGCTATACCATGCAGAACGGTCCTGCCCTCATCCTCGACATCTTCGACATGGGTTCTTCAGGGGATGCATTCGGCGTTTTCACCCATGATCCTGACGGCGAACCGCTGGATTTGGGACAAGGTGCTCTTTACCGGGCAGGCTGGCTCAGGTTTTGGAAAGACCGATTCTTTGTTTCCGTTTACGCCGAACAGGAGACGGAGGCGACCGAAAAGGCTCTCAGAGAGCTGGGCAGAAGCGTTGCTTCCGCCATAAAGCAGGAGGGTCGGAAGCCCATCATCCTTTCTTACCTACCACCCGAGGGACTCCAGCCCATGAGTGTTCGCTTTTTTCACGACAGCAATGTGATGAGTATGCACTATTATTTATCAGACGAAAACATCCTGGATCTTAATCTGCACACAGACGCCGTCCTTGCAGCTTACCAGCAAAGCCAGGGGTTTGCCCAGGTCCTACTGGTTCTGTACCCGGACACAGAAAAAGCGGCAGGCGCGCACGCAAGCTTTCTCACCCACTACCTGCCCGACGCTGACTCAAGGGGCTTTGCATTGTTAGAAAACAAGAAATGGTCTGCTGCAGGTCTGAAGAAAGAGCTCATCGCGGTGATTCTGGAAGCGGATAGCCGAGAGCTTGCCGAAAGTCTTCTAAAAGAAACAATGGATCGCTATTGATGAAGGCACATGCGGGCACCTCCCAAAGAGGTCGCAGAGAGGTCGATGTGCCCAGTGATAGATAACTTCTGAAAAGGATGGTTAATCGTATGAGAAGAGGGAAAAAAGTGATTACAAGACGTGATTTTCTCCGCGCCGGCACATGTGCAGCCATGGGAGGTCTCATGGGACTCCCGCTTCTGAGGCGTACCTCGGCCATGAGCAAGGAAAAAAGCCGCGTCGTACTGATAAGAAACAAGGATGTCCTTGACGATCGCGGAAATATCTGGCCCGAGATCTTGGAGGAGATGCTCGACCGGGCCGTGAGTGACCTCCTGGGAGTCGGTGATCCCCTGTCAGGATGGAGGCAATTGGTCAGACCTGATGACATTGTGGGGATTAAGAGCAACGTGTGGTACCATCTCCCCACCCCCAGAGCGTTGGAGACGGCCATCCATAAGCGCTTGCGGGACATTGGCGTTCGAAAGGAAAACATATCCATTGATGATCGAGGCGTCCTGAGAGATCCTGTTTTCCAGCAGTCCACGGCATTGATCAATACCCGTCCCATGCGTACGCATCACTGGTCAGGCCTTGGCACACTCCTCAAGAACTATATCATGTTTACGCCGCATCCTTACAAGTACCATCCCAACGCCTGCGAGAACCTGGGCGCTCTCTGGCAATTGCCTCAAGTGGCCGGCAAGACGCGCCTGAATATCCTGGTGATGCTGACCCCGCAGTTACACGGCGTGGGGCCCCACAGTTTCAGCAAAAAGTACATCTGGTCTTATTGCGGCCTGATTGTGAGCACCGACCCGGTCGCGGCTGATGCGACGGGTGCCAGGATCATCCAGGCCAAACGCAATCTCTTTTTTGAAAAGGAAAAACCCATCCGTCCATCCCCCCATCATATTGCAGTCGCAGACAGCCGCTTCGGCCTGGGGAACAGTCATCCCGACCGGATCGAGCTTGTTAAACTGGGGTGGAAAAAAGATATGTTGATCTAGTTTTTCGCTCTAACCCCAATCAAGCGAAAGGCCCAAATTGAAGATTAAGATCAAGCTACCTCTGATAAAGCTGGAAGATTGATTTTGGACCAGGCTTTACTGCGGTAATGATTCATGAGCCGCCTAGAGGAATGATTAAGTGAGGTATTCAACGACCCCATCCCTCTTTGCGGGGTGGGTTTGGAAATGACCAAATTGAGGTTTCGAGTCTCTGAACATCGTCACTCCTGGAGGATTTGAAATGAAAAGGACCATACCCTTTGCTCTCATCTTTGCTGTCTTCCTCATACTCACCGGCTTCAATGTTGACAACGCCATCGTGCCCAAAGATGAGATCCTCTTCGGAGGGCCACCCAAGGATGGTATCCCCGCGATCTTGAACCCTGCGTTTTTCCGACCGGATGAGGCCCACTTTCTAAACCCGGATGACCAGGTCATCGGTGTAGCCCTGGGCGGCGAGGCCAAAGCCTATCCCATCAAAATCTTGAACTGGCACGAGGTCGTGAACGATACCATCAGCGGAGAACCCATTGTGGTGACCTTCTGACCCCTTACCCAATCGGGGGTGGTCTACTCCCGGAGAGTTGAGGACAGGTTGTACACTTTCGGTGTTTCGGGGCGGCTGTATAAAAGCAATGTCCTGCTCTACGACCATCAGACAGAGAGCTTGTGGTCCCAGTTGATGGAAAAGGCGATCTCCGGACAGATGGTCGGCAAGAGGCTCGAGAAACGACCATCCAGCAGAACCAAATGGAAAACCTGGATGAAGAAGTATCCTGAAACCCTGGTTTTGTCCACCGATACCGGTCATAAGCGGGACTATGCCAGGGACCCTTATGAGGGGTACTACCGGGTTGGGAGGATCTGGTTCCCGGTGGGTGAGGTACGGGAGGACCTCTCCCCAAAAGAGAGGGTCCTTGGTATCGAGATTAATAATGAAGCAAAGGCTTATCCTCTCCTCTCCTTTAATGTAAACTCAGGGATCATCAAGGACAATCTGCGTGGCACGACCATCCATATCGAGGTCAGCCCCGAGGGTGAGGTGACGGCTGTAACGGATGAGTTCGGAGGACCCATTCCCCACATCTTCGCCTACTGGTTTGCCTGGCAGGCCTTTCATCCGAACACGATGGTTTATGAAAAGGAGTGGTAGTCCCTTCGCTACATTTTCGGGATCAAAGATAGATACACCGAAAAGTAGGAAACAAACCCCGATTCGAACATCTGCCTTTTGAAGTGACGTTTATGAGCAAGACCATTTGAGTGTGGTTCTTAATGAGCCAAAATCCCCCTGTATCCCCCTTTACGAAAGGGGGAGATAGGAGTCTCTCCCCTTTACGAAAGGGGGAATAAAATCGTTACACGATTTTATATAGCGCGACGTTGTCGCGCCCATGGCGAATAGCTCTCGTGAGCACACAAACCCCGCGCTGTGGCGGGATCCCTGCCTGCCTCAGGCAGATCCGTTTCACTGCGACACGCAGGTCCACTTCGTTCCGACAAGCAGCGGGGAATTCGAATTTAAGAGCCCGTCTCGAGAATGCCCGACAGCTTCACTCAGACGCTTAAGTCCAGATTCGTGCCTTCGCTTTGCAGGGCATGATTTGCTGGCTGAAGGTTTTCAGAAATAATGGAAAGTTGAAAAGCAAAGCATGGAAAGACACCCGAGCTTTTCCGTCTCCATTTCCTTTTTTCCAGCATTCCGCTCTCCCGGTATTCCAACATTCCCTGTTTGCCGAACAGAGGCATCCTCAAGAGATTTCACTAAACACACCTTATGTGGTATTCTTTAAGAGCGGATGACTGTCTTTGTCCGGAACCTTTTGGAGCGAATGTTGTCTAAAATCAATGAGTGAAGGGACCAAAGAACCTTTGGGCAACCTGGAAGAAGATGCAACACTGGTCAAGGCCTTTCAGGCGGGTCATAGAGCCGCGTTTGATAAGTTGGTCCTCAAGCACAAAAACAGATGTTTTAATTTATGCTACTGGTTCCTCGGGGATTATCACGAGGCGAACGATTCTGCCCAGGAGACCTTCATAAAGCTCTATCGATCCTTAAAGAGGTTCAGATTCGAATCAGCCTTCTCTACCTGGCTTTATCGGATCGCGATCAACACTTGCAAGAACAAACTCAAATCATCAGCCTACAGGCAAAGAGCAAAGATGGTCTCGCTTGATAATCCCGGAGAACAGGAGGGCGGCCTATCTGCCGTCGAGATTCAGGACGCGTCCCCCTCCCCTTTTGGAGAACTTGAAAAAAAGGAGAGGATGACCATCATTAAGGCGGCGATCGATTCATTGCCTGCAGAGCACAAAGAGGTGGTTACCCTCCGTGATATTGAGGGGCTCCCTTATGAGGAGATCGTCCAAGTCACCGGCCTTAACATCGGGACGGTGAAGTCCAGGCTTGCCAGAGCGAGACTTGACCTCAGAAAAAAGCTAGGGAGCGTGATGTCCCATGAAATGTAGCGAAATTAAAGCGCTTCTATCTGAATATGTCGATGAGACCCTGGATACGCAGACCAAGGCCCTGGTTGATCAACATCTTTCGAGTTGCAGTGATTGTCAAAAAGAGCTTGCCTCGTTGAGGGCGTTGATCAAAGAGCTGGGCTCTTTGGAAGCTGTTGAACCGCCAAAGGATTTCCTCAATCAGCTCCATGAACGCTTGGAACAGCGCTCAAGGTTTTCAAGGTTCATCCAGAGCTTATTTGTTCCGATGCGCATAAAGATCCCGCTGCAAGTGGCAAGTGCTGCGATCATGGCGATCCTTGTTTTTTCCATTCTCCATGTCCAACAAGCAGAATATAAGGTGGCAGAAGCGCCCGTCAGGCTCAAAGAGGAGGGGATCGCCGGGAAGGGGCCACTCGATGCCGCGGACATGGCCGGGGAAAAGTACGGTTACGAGCCTCAGTCCACTTTTGCAGAACCCACTCCGGAGGCGCCTGCAAAAGTAAGCGTTCCTATCGAATTGGCCCTTTTCATGAGAAAAGAGATTCCCCACAGGCCCTATGCGCCAAGCAAAGCCATGGAAGCGGCGCCGAGCGGGGCCAGGGAATCGAAGAGAACTCTGGCGCGAAAACGGCCGCTTCTGGTTGAAAAACCCAAGGCGGATGAATCGGCTGAC
>JASFTV010000248.1:0-5617 GCA_050050615.1 Desulfobacteraceae bacterium | reverse complement strand
CATGCTGCCGCTTCCCCTCAATGACGAAGAGAAAGCTGCCCTGCAAAAAAGTGCCCAGGTGGTGAGAGAAGCGATCGATGCACTGGACAGAGATGAATAATCACTGATGAGCCCTTCGATGTTTCGACTTGCTCAGCATCGACCCTGAGCGATGTCGAAGGGTCGGCTTTGCTCAGGACCTTGAGCTTGTCGAACGGCCTGTCGAACGGTAAACAGTTATCAGTAGGGAAGGTGTTTGCCGAATATGCGGGTTGCGGTCCACAGCGTTATGAGTATGGGTCATTTTAGGGGGAGAACATGCTGAAAATCATGAAAACCAAGGTCTGGGACATCAATCATTCAAAAGGATTCTTCAAGATCCATGTCTGTCAATTGGACGCTGGGCAGTACTTCGCATCGGTCCTCCACTACGAACGCAGGGAAATGCGCGAAGGAGACGATCGAGACTCCGTTGACCTCAAGATGGAGCCTTTCGTCGAAACCTCTGAGGAGAGAGGATATCAGAGGTGCATCGACTGGATAGAGAAGAACCTGGGCACAGGATTTAAAGTGACACCGGCGGCAAGTATTCAGTAATCAGTGACCAGTGATCTTTAGAGGAGTCTGATGCACAGCATCCGATGCCCAATACCGAATACCCAATACCAGGTTGGGGGAGTCGCCTGCCCTACTGATTACTGATTACCGATCACTGTCCACTGATTACTGTTCTCGCTCCATCCATCTTGATCTCACATAGTCCATAATTCTTTTTGCAGATTCGGGGGGCTCGAGTCTGTCTGAGGGAACAAGGACTTCAGGGTCCTGGGGTTCCTCATAGGGGACTGAGATGCCTGGTAACGCTCCTTCCAACTGACCGGCCTTTGCCTTTTGGTAGAGATTTTTCTCAACGCTCCGCCCATCACGCAAGGCTTCGCGAGACTGACATATCTCTAAAGGACATTGGATATATATCTCCCCAAATTCCGGTATCCGTTCTCTGGCCAGGTTTCGGAAGGCCCTCCGGTTGCCCGTCGCGTCGATGACGACATTCTTCCCGCTGTGCTCTAGCAAGAGTTGGGCCATGAGGACCAGCGAACGGTAAACAATTTCTCTTTCCTCGTCTGTATATTTCGGATCCGGTGTCAAAACCGTCCGGATTTGATCTAGACCGAGTGTGATGAAATCAAGCCCGGCTTCTCCAAACAACCGCTCGAGTTCTTTGACAATGGTACTTTTCCCGGAGCCCGGAAGCCCCGTTACCCATAAACAGAAGTTCATTGCCGCTCCAGATAATCGGAGATCCGGTCCACGTGGAAGCGATCCTCTTCCAGAACAGAGTGACCGAAATTAAGGAGTTTCCTCTTCGTCGCCTCTGAGTCCTCAGGATAGAATCTCGGATTGGCGACTACCAAGACCCTGAAGGCAAAAAAGGGTTGCGTCACCTCAAAGAAACCACCGTCTTTTGTCTTTTCCAGGTAAAAGTCCAGGAACAGCCGGAACAGCTCAGCGAATGGGCCCTCAAAGGTTCCCCGATCCTTGATCGCATAATGTATATAGTTAACACTCAAACAGGATACATCATCGGCCGGTTCTCCCCAGCTACCCCTGGAGCGGTCTAGCAAGACAAAATCGTCTCCGTGCAGCCGGATATTGCCCGGGTGGTAATCTCCATGGACACTGCACAGACGCTCGCTTAGGTCCCTGATCTTTCCCCACCAGGGGAGGCATTTGCCCGCGTATTCAACGAGCTCCGTGTCTTTAGTAAAGTCGACGGCCTCGTAGGCATCGATAATGCCCATAATACACTCCCCGTGTCCTATGAGATCACGGATACGCCTTCTGTAGAGAATCTTTGCATCTTCTTCGGAATATTTGAAGGCATGAATATCAGCGAGAAAGTGGGCGAGCATTTTGGCCCTTTCCACGTCCAGCTCATCAAGACGTCCTCGCTGCAAGATGGCATCCAGGTCCTTGAAGTAGGACTCCCCTCTGGCCTCTTCCATGAAAATGTAGAACTCCTTGGCGTCCTTTACCGATATGAGCCGGTCAGAGGATTCCCCCACCACATCCACGGCCTTTATGTGCTTTGGCATCTCATTGTAATTGGCACTGGCGAGAAGCAAGACCTGGGCTCTGTCCGAGTAATGATCATGCCCGAATCTTGAGGGAAAGAGGGTCTTCATGATCAAACGCTGCTCCTCATGGGGGGTACTGAATGTGAGCAAGTAGGCAGCTCCGTGGACCCCTTCCCCCAACCGCTCCATATCCTCTAGCTTGGCCGCTGGCCCGAAGCGTTCCTTCAAATAATTTTCAACCTTGGTCCCAATGTCCATAGCCTCTTCTCCATCTCGACCCGAAAGCCTGTTCGGCAGTTCTGCAAAGTCCAATTTTTTTATTATGACTTTCCCAATCTAAATCATAAATGGGGTCTTTCCTGTATTTCCCTCCTACATGCTCAAGCCACCCAAAATACATGATACAACCCATGGTTTTCCGCCGTGAAGCCGAATAGGTGTTAGATGAGAACGAGTAAACAGTAATCAGTGATCAGTGATCAGTAAGGCAGGCGGCTCGCCTGCCGGGTATCGGGTATTTGGTACTGGATAATCGTGATCAGTCATCATTAGGGCAGACTAGATTACTGGTATAACAGCCGATCGAGAAAATCTATCTCATACAGGAAAGGATGAAAAGCAAATGGAAGAGAGAATCGTTAATGTGCTTATAGGGGGGGAAGCGGGCCAAGGCCTTCAGACGGTGGGAAACATATTCGCCAAAAGCATTGTTCGGTGTGGATTTTCCGTGAACGTGCAACAGACTTACGAATCCCGGGTCAGGGGAGGTCATAATACCTTCTCCATTCGGTTGGCCACCAAAAAGGTCTCTGCACCTCAAGAGGCGGTAGACATTCTCATCAGCCTGAATGAAGAGACCGTAGCTCTCCATCGGGAGGAACTCTCGTCCGAGGGGTGGATCATCGGCTACGAAGATTGGGATATCGAACACGACCGGTGGATAGGGGTCCCCTTCAAGATGTTCGGTAAGGAGTTGCACTGGAACGTGGCGGCCATAGGTATCGCCGGAGCCCTGATGGGCTTGGATGAGAAAGTCTTCGGTGAAACCGTGAAAGATACTTTTGGTAACGACCTGGGCGGTGAGAATTTGCGGGTTTTGGAAGCGAGCTATCGCTGGTTCGAGGAGCAATCATACGAATTCAAGAAGCTCCCAGAAGTCAAGGATCCTCCCCTGCGTCTGGTGATGAACGGGCATGAGGCAGTCGCCCTGGGAGCCATATCGGCCGGCGTGAAATTCTGTGCCTTCTATCCCATGAGTCCCTCCACATCCATCCCCCAGGCCTTGATTGACTGCTCTGAAGAAATGGGTCTCGTTGTGGAACAGGCCGAAGATGAGATCGCCGCAATCAACATGGCCGTGGGTTCCTCCTACGCCGGGATCCCGAGCATCGTGACCACCTCGGGCGGCGGCTTTGCCCTGATGACAGAGACGGTGAGCCTGACCGGCGTCAGTGAGACACCACTTGTCATTGCCATCGGCCAGAGACCTGGACCGGGTACGGGACTGGCCACCCGTACGGAACAGGGAGACCTCTGGTTTGTCCTCCACGCAGGGCACGGTGAGTTTCCCAGGGCCATTTTCGCACCGGGAACCGTTGAGGAGTGCTTTCACCTGACCCGCAAGGCCGTAGAGGTGGCTGAGGCCTTTCAGGTCCCAGCCTTTGTGCTAACGGATCATTATCTTGCAGATTCCTATCAGGACCTAGAGCCCATTGATGTGGAAAGTCTCCCGTTCATTAAACCAGGCGCGGATGCTTCCGGCGTATCAATCCCTTACTTACGGTACTCTATCACTGAAGACGGTGTCTCTCCCCGACTACTTCCCGGGCTGAGCAAACACCTTGTCGTAGCTGACAGCCATGAGCACACAGAAGACGGTCACCTGACCGAGGACCTTTCCATTCGCCCCACCATGGTAGAAAAACGCCTGAGAAAGGAGAAAGGCATGCTCAGGGACGTGGTGCCGCCGGAGTTTGAGGGGGACGAAAAGCCCGAAATCCTGCTTGTTTCTTGGGGATCCAGTAAGGGTTCGGTGGCGGAAGCTGCTGAGGGGCTAAGGTCCGGGCGCAAGAAAGTGGGGACGCTCCACTTTTCCCAGCTGTGGCCACTGGTTCCAGATCAGTTTGTGAACCATCTGGAGGCGGCGGACACGGTGGTCTGCATTGAGAGCAATGCAACGGGGCAATTGGCCCAATTGATCCGAAGACAAACGGGTTTTTTGATCCAGAAAAACGTTTCCCGATACGACGGCCTGGCCATAACGCCGGAATACATTCTGCGCTATCTGGACCTCTAGTCATCCTTATGTTGACAAAGGATAAAGTCTTGCGAGAAAGGAGAATATCACGTCATGGTGAACATTAAAGAATATGGTGAATATGAAACGGCCTGGTGCCCCGGCTGCGGAAATTTTCCTTTATTGGAGGCACTCAAAAAGGCACTGGTCAAATCTGGCCTTGAACCACATCAGGTCCTCTTGGTGGCAGGAATCGGACAGGCTGCCAAGGCCCCCCATTACCTTAATGCCAATCTCTTTAATGGATTACACGGAAGGTCCATTCCCGTGGCGACAGGGGCAAAACTGGCCAATCCAGAGCTTGTTGTCGTCGCAGAAAGCGGGGACGGCTGTATGTATGGAGAGGGAGGGAATCATCTCCTTGCGGCTATCCGTCGCAACATCGATATCACCGTCCTGATCCACAACAATCAGGTTTACGGCCTGACCAAGGGCCAGGCCAGCCCCACGTCCGATGCGGGTTTCGAAACGAAAGCCCAACCGGGCGGTGTCAAGCTGCATCCTTTCAATCCCCTAGCCGTGGCCGTGGCCATGGAGGCCGGTTTTGTGGCCAGGAGCTTCGTTGGAAAAGAAGAACATCTCGTAGATACCATCTCTCAGGCCATTGATCACAAGGGATTCTCCCTTGTTGACATATTACAGCCATGTGTGTCTTTCAACCGGGTCAATACGTTCAAGTGGTACAATGAACGGTGTAAGCCCCTCCCTTCTGATTATGAAGCCGAGGATTGGGATCTGGCGATTCAGACGAGCCGGAAGTGGAGTGATGAGATCCCTATCGGGGTGATCTATCGAAATCAAAAAACCCCTTTTGAAAAATCTTTCTCGATTCTAGAGCAAGGTCCCCTGGTTGGCCAGGATGTGAATCGAAGTAAGTTAAAGGAGGTTATGGAAAAATATGCCTAACAGATCCATGCCGTGCAAAAAGAGGACCTTATGAAAGTCGAAGTGGATCAGATGAAGTGCGATACGACGGGCATCTGTGTCAAAGAGTGCCCGCAGGTGTTCCGTTTCCAGGAAGGGAGCAAGAGGGCAACCGTCATTCTTGATGAGATTCCCCTTGAACTGGAGCAGAAGTGCAGAGAAGTGTCCAGGATGTGTCCCACGAATGCAATAGTAATAAGTGATCAGTAGTCAGTGATCAGTCATCAATGAGTCGCCTTCGCTCTGACGAGCTTCGGCGGGCAAGTCCGTAGGGCGGGCGAGTTCGTCGACTGAGGAGGTATGGCGTAGGACAGATAGGTCAGCTGGATTTGATCGTGGG
>JASFTV010000247.1:0-5660 GCA_050050615.1 Desulfobacteraceae bacterium | reverse complement strand
TCCGGTCGTTGCCCATCGTGCCAAGAAATTCGACCCTGAGGAAGCATTTCATCTTTTGGCCAAGCACGGCATTAGAAACGCCTTCATGCCGCCGACGGCCCTGAAACTGATGAGGCAGGTCAAAGACCCCCGCAGTCGCCATGATTATTCCATGCGATCTATCGGGAGCGGCGGAGAGACCCTGGGCAAGGAACTCCTCGATTGGGGCAGAGAGGTGATGGATCTGACCATAAACGAGTTCTACGGCCAGACGGAATGCAATCTGGTTGTGGGGAGTTGTTCGGAATGTATGGAAAACATCCCCGGCTCCATGGGCCGAGCGATTCCCGGCCACATCGTGGAGGTGGTGAACGAATCCGGTGAGCCCGTGCCAGCAAACACGGCGGGCGAGGTTGCGATCCGAAGACCCGACCCGGTCATGTTCCTGGAGTACTGGAGAAATCCAAAAGCCACCGAAGAAAAGTATATTGGGGATTGGTTGTTGACAGGGGATTTGGCCAAAAAAGATGAGAACGGTTACTTCTGGTTTGTGGGCCGAAAGGATGACGTGATCACCAGCGCCGGTTACCGGATAGGGCCTGCTGAGATCGAAGACTGTCTGATGAAGCACCCGGCGGTGGGCATGGTGGCTGTCGTGGGGAGCCCGGATAAAGTGCGGACAGAGGTTGTAAAAGCCTTCATCGTGCCAAAGGCTGAGGTGAAACCGACACCGGAGATTGAGGATGACATCAAGAAGTTTGTGAAGGTGCGGCTGGCGGCACACGAGTATCCCAGAGAGATTGAATTTGTCAAAGAACTCCCCATGACCGCAACCGGCAAGATCATGCGGAAGGAATTGAAGAAGCTGGAGATAGAGAGAAAAGGATTGGTTTAACTTTTCTCTTCTTCAGGCAGGCGTACCACGAAAACAGGCTTCTTGCTTCTCCTGAGGACCCGCCTTGAAACGCTGCCCACCGCAGCATCTCTTAGAACGCCGTGCCCATGGGCGCCCATCACGATCAAATCACAATTCGTTTTCTCAAGCTGGTTTAGAATCTCCTCAGGTGGATTACCCGTTTTTACGACGATCTCATCGGTTATGAAGGGGCAGGCAGGCAATTCGGCTGCCACGTCCTTACAGAACTGTTCGAGACGGCTCTTAAGGGTGTCGATCACATGCTGCTCGTTATGTTTCCTCAGTTCATTCCACTTTTCATCTCCGAGGATATTAATCACCAGACTATCTCTGAAAGGCGATATGTCCTCCAGCACGTGAAGAATTGTAATCCCCGCTCCATAGCGATTGGCAATGCTCATCGCATAGCTAAATGCGTAACGGGCGTTCTCTGAAAGATCCGTAGCGTACAGAATTTTCTTGATTTCAGGAATGATCATGTTGCCACCTCCATATTCAGTTGGGAAGATGATCGACCTTTGTAATCCTTTTGAATCAACCCATGCCCCAGGAAAACTAGGAAACCGTTCTAGGACAAGAATGTTCTTGGATATATTGGAAGATTTTGCTAGGCTGTCTCCGCCACACGCCACGGTTTCGTGCAAGAGGAACCCGGTTCCACGCAATTATTTAGGAATATAATGATCAACGGGTACGGTAGCAAGACAAAATGTCAGAGACCAGCCAAATTATCATAGGCGTTTGTGCGCTTATAGCCGTTTACATGCTGACCAGAAAGGTGAATGCCTGGAGAATTCAGCGGGCCTTTGTGACCATTATTCGAGATCTTGAACGGCAGAGCGCCTTCGATGCCTCTTCAGCCGTTGAACTTTCCTATGCCAAGGTGGGTCTTTTTCGATTCGGGACCAGGGATTTCAGACCTAAGGCGCTTCAATACCTGGTCTCAAGCGGTGTTGTCGGCGTCGCTGATGGCGATAGGTACTATCTAAAGAACAAAGATATTGGCTCCCGTGTTTTGAAATGAAACGATGAATCTGCATCGTCACAATCGGAGGCCTTGGTTTTCTGGATTGTGCGTCCCATAGAAAAGAAATTGGGAATCGCGGTCTCCAAGGCCTTTTCAGCCGGCAGCCCTTTTTCCGCGAAGAGCTGAGCGGTGTGGGTCAAGATATTTTGACACGAGCCTGATGACTGCGCCCTAACTCGTCCCCGGGTTTTTTGTTTTTGGGCGGTCAACGGGTATGTGGACCTTTAAGGAGAGGAGCGGGTTGTGAAAGTCAGTCTCTTATGCGGCGAAAAGACAGTGGATTTGGAACTCCCCGCTTCTGTAAGGGTCCTGGAAATGATACCATTAGAGCCCCTTTCTGACCCCACGGATGCGGTCCAGGAGGCCCTTGCTCATCCGATTGAAAGCCCCCCGCTCAAGGAACTTGCCCTGGGGAAGAAAAATGCTTGCGTGGTCATATCCGATATTACCCGTCCTGTCCCAAACAAGGTGATTCTGCCGCCACTTCTAAAGTGCCTCGAAGAGAGCGGAATCGGCAAGGAGGATATTACCATCCTGATCGCCACAGGCATGCATCGGCCGAACGAGGGGAAGGAACTGGAATACATGGTAGGCCGGGAGATCATGGACAAATACAACATTGTGAACCACTATTGCCGAGAACCGGAAGCATACACGAAGATTGACGAGATAGACGGCGCCCCTATCGAGATCAATAATCACTATCTCGATGCGAATCTGAAGATCTTGACGGGCCTGATTGAGCCTCACTTTTACGCGGGCTACTCCGGGGGTCGAAAGGCGATCCTCCCGGGGATCTCCAGCTTCGAGACCATGAAATTCATGCACTCCTACGGGATGATCGATCATCCCAAAGTCACCAATTGCCTCCTGGAAGGGAATCCTTTTCACGAGTATGGCGTCCGCGTCACCGAACTGGCTGGAGTCGATTTTATCCTCAATACGGTGATCACCAAGGAAAGAGAAATCGCCGGTGTCTTTGCCGGACATTACAACCATGCCCACGTGGCCGGATGTGACATGGTCTACAAACACTCTACCGTACAACTTGATGAACGGGTTGACCTGGTCATCACCTCTGGTGGAGGATATCCTCTGGATGCCACCTTTTACCAGATCAGTAAGGCCCTCATCTGCGCCAGGGATATCCTGAAAAAAGGGGGAACGATCGTGGTCGCCTGCGAGTGTCGGGAGGGCCTTGGAAGTCTGGAGTTCTGCGGTATCATGCGCTCGGTATGCAGTGCTCAGGAGTTTTTTGAGGGATACTGCGATCCCAAGGATTTTGTCATCGATCAATGGTGCGCGCAGAATATTTATCAGGCCCTTGACCATGCAGGTCGGGTTTGTATCTATTCACCGGGCCTTTCTCATGAAGATCTCCAGAAGATGGGGGCCATTAAGATCGAGGATGTACAGGAAACCGTCGACAAACTGCTCGAAAGCAACCCAGATGCTGCTGTGGTTCCGGACGGGCCCTATGTGGTCGGATTGGTCAGATAGGTGTCCCTTTGCCTTGACGTCATACTTGTTCCGGGCCATCCTTTCTGTTTTCCCTATCCGCGAGTGAGAATCTAAACGGTAGAAAATGTTTGGCGTCTCAATCCGGCAACCAGAGGATTGCCGAATGCAAATAGATGGGGGTTTGGCGGTGACCAAGATCAAAAGAAGAATCAGGAAATCTCAAACCCGGCTTCGAATTCTGCCGTTCAGAGCGATTTCAGGAGACGTTTTGACTCCTGGTCAAAGAGTTTTCATCAATCTTTTCATAGCCTTTTTCGTTATCTTGGTCATCTATTCTCAGGCTTCTGCGTCCTGGTTGATAGATCCCAAAAAATACCATGCCTCCGTCCACGGGCAGACCGCCTGCGAGGACTGCCATGAAGAGATCCAGGAGCGAGATCTGCATCCCAATCCAGAGCATATCAGCAAAAAAAGAGAAGATTTTTTCAATGTAGATCAATGCGTGGCCTGTCACGACAATATCTTGGACAGGCTGGGTGCGGGTTTTCATGGTGCAAAGCAGATCAAGGAGCCCGAAAAATACCACATCTGCCTAAACTGCCACGATCCCCATGAGCAACCGCCGATTCGGGAAGAAGAAGGCCGTTTCGATCCTTCCACACCCCGGCATGAGCAGTGCGCCGCCTGCCACGAGGAGCAACCCGAGTTGCCCCCTTTTTCCCCTGAGGATGAGGCGTGTATGACCTGCCACCGTTTGCTGGATCCGGATGATGCGGAGGCGGAAGAGAAGATCCCAGGGATTTGTTTCCATTGCCACGGAGATCAGGGAACTGAGGCCCAGAAACTAACGGCTGAAAAGGTCCCCTTGATCGATCGGGACGTATATGAGTCATCACAACACGCCGGTACAGCCTGCACCGTCTGTCATCCTGAGGCAACCAGCTTCAATCATGGAAAACAAGAACCGGGAGACTGCACGCAATGCCATCTTCCCCATGATGAAAAGGTTGCGCACGACGCCCACGTCTTGGTCTCCTGCGGGGGCTGCCACCTCCAGGGGATCGAGCCGGTCAGAGATTCTGTGTCGAAGCATGTCATCTGGGAGAGAGGAGCCGGGAAAGGAGAGACTTCCAGCATCCATGAGATGATTACGGCCTATGATGAAAGCAGGTGCCAGAGATGTCACGCCAGTGGGAACCAGGTCGGTGCCGCCTCCATGATTTTGCCTGCAAAGAGTATTCTGTGTATGCCCTGTCACGCAGCCACCTTTTCCATTGGGGATACCACGACGATCCTGGCGCTGATCTTTTTCGCAGTTGGAATGGTGATGATCTTTTCCTATACTTTTTCCGGATCTGTGGCCGGTGAACAGGAGAGGGGAGCGCTTAACAAAGTTATGAAGATCATAGGAGAGGTGGTCCGGAACGTGTTCTCCTCCAGAGTGCTTTTGATCATCAAGGCGTTGTTCCTAGACGTTCTCCTACAGCGGAGGCTCTACCGACAATCGGTGAAGCGCTGGGCCATTCACAGCCTGATATTTTTTCCCTTTGTCTTTCGGTTTCTCTGGGGTCTCATCGCTTTGTTGGGGTCCCTCTGGAAGCCGGAATGGACCTCGATCTGGGCCATGCTGGACAAGAACCATCCAACCACCGGTCTCATATTTGATCTGACAGGGATCATGATTATTTTGGGACTTGTATTCGCTTTTGTTCGTGGCGGCATGATGAGGCGATCCGAACGGGCGCCAGGACTGCCCAAACAGGACCGCATAGCCTTGACCCTGATTGCCGGCATTGTCGTTATCGGTTTTGTCGTGGAGGGTATGCGCATTGCCATGACTGGACATCCCGAGGGTGCGGCCTACGCATTTCTGGGATATGGTATCAGTCAGTTATTTGCAGACTCTTTTACTCTGACCCGGGCTTACGGCTATGTCTGGTACGGCCATGCCATTCTGACCGGCGCTTTCTTCGCCTATATGCCTTTCAGCCGGTTGGTTCACATGATCATGGCGCCGTTGGTTCTGGCTATGAATGCGGCAATGGAACAAGACCATAAAACAAGGGGTTGAGGTGGGGAGCACGGGGTTCAGTTTCCCGTATGGTCGGCCACTGCAAGGCCCAGTGGGATCTTTTTTGAGATATTGCCTTGAGGAGAGAGCCCATCCCCGCACCGTAGAAAACCCTGGCCCAGACCTGGCACTAACCGAGATATTTTGCCTGGTCAAATTGCCTCATAGCAGAGAGACAATTGACGGGCTCGTGCTATCGCGCCAGG
>JASFTV010000246.1:0-5670 GCA_050050615.1 Desulfobacteraceae bacterium | reverse complement strand
CTGATCACTGACTACTGATCACTGACTACTGATCACTGACTACTGATCACTGACTACTGATCACTGACTACTGATCACTGACTACTGATCACTGACTACTGATCACTGACTACTAGTCACTGGTCACGCCCCATACTTACCCATCCTGCCAGCGTGTGCCAGGGCGAGGCCGATCAAGTGAACGCCCGGTCGGATGCCGAGCGAACCGCGTAAGCAGGCCTCTTCATGAAAGGCATCCACCGCATCCACCCGCGCAAACTTGGACCGAATCAGAAGGGGCACTGGATGCCAACTGTGTATCCCCATGAGGGCCGGCGTCGAATGATCCGCGGTGATTACGAGGACATCTGGCTGGAGGTTTGCCACCCTGGGCATGAGTCCATCAAAATGCTCTATCACCTTCACCTTCTTGTGGAAATCACCGTCTTCGCCGTTGCTGTCTGTCTTCTTGATGTGCACAAAATAGAAATCATGATTCGGCCCGTAAAGGGATTCCAGGCTCTCGACAGCGGCCTCCATGCCCTCCAGCGGAGGGGCAATGTCCAGTCCGAGCAGGCGGCTGATACCCCGATACATGGGGTATTCCGCAATGCAAATCCCCTTCAGGCCAAAGCGGGATTCCAGACTTGTCAGAGGTTCATAGTTGTCAAAGCCCCGCATCAGGATCATGTTCGCCTTTTCTTCCCCAGCAAGCAGCTCCTTGACCTGACTCACAAAAGAGCGCACAATGCCTGCCGTTTTTTCTGAATTCTTGTGGAGTGCCTCGGGCTCAAAAGGCTGCAAACCTGTTCGTTGTGGGTCCGTGTCCCTCAGCTTCCCTTCAAGGTTTGAGCCCCGCAAGACAAATACGGCTCGATGCTCGCTCACCGTCTCCAGGAAGAACTCTCCTTCCATATCCAAAGTCACATTCTCCCTGATCTTCTTGCAAAGGCGACGGTTTGTATCGTTGTCGATCCTCCCGGCTCTTCTGTCCGTCACTTTGCCTTGCCCGTCTAGGGTGGCAAAGTTTATCCTGGCCGCCACATCTCCCTTTCGAAGTTCAAAGTTAATGCCCAGAGCGGAGAGAATGCCCCTGCCCAATTTATACTTCAGCGGGTCGTAGCCGAAGAGGGCCAAATGCCCTGGGCCGCTTCCCGGGGTGATCCCAGGGCCCACCATCTCTAGGAGGCCACAGGCGGATTCCTGTGCAAGCCTGTCCAGTTTGGGTGTCTGGGCCACTTGAAGCTCCGTCCCTCCTTTTTCGGGGTAGGGCAGTCCTCCCACACCGTCCAGGATCACATAAAGGATGGTCCCGCCATCGCGTCGCACAATCGTTTCCCAAATTTCTGTGACATCCACAGCTCAACCTTCCTCCTACATGCTTCAGGAGATAATTGATAGAACCCAATCCTGTACAAAGTAAATGGGGTCAACAAGGTATATAAGGCCTCTCTGGCCTGTACATGTTCGATACAATGAGCATTTCAGGGGCCGTCGTTGGGTACCTGCAGGCCTGTTCCAGGGTCGCCCCTCTGCCAAGCGTAGAGAGGCCGACGGGGCTGAGAAAAGATACCCCCATCAAATACGTGATGGACCCCATTGAGTCTCGTGTAACATGCATCTATAAAATGGAAAAAATTAGGGTATTGTCACTTTGAAATAAAACTAAAATAAATAGGGGGAAAGTGAGTATGGGAGAGTGGGAAAACGTCCATGTGGGGACCTCTGGTTGGCATTACGGCGACTGGGCGGGTCCGTTCTATCCCAAAGATCTCCCCAAGAAAAAGTTTCTGACTTTCTATGCCGAGCATTTCCATACCGTGGAAATTAATAACTCTTTTTATCGGCTTCCAAAAGAAGAGACCCTGAAGGCTTGGCGAAAGAGCGTCCCACCCGGATTCGTCTTCACTGTCAAGGCAAGTCGCTATATTACACACATGAAAAAGTTAAAGGATCCCAAAGATGCACTCTCTTCGTTCCTGGAAAGAGTGCAGGCGCTGGGAGACAAACTTGGTCCCATCCTTTTTCAATTGCCGCCACGGTGGCGTTTCAACCCGGAGCGGTTCTATGATTTTCTGGAAACTTTACCTACCCGACACCGTTATGCCGTCGAGTTTCGAGATCAAAGCTGGCAGAATCCCAGTGTGTACGAGGCCATGAAACTGTTCGGTATCGCCTTCTGCATCTATGATCTGAATGGTTATCTTTCACCGAAAGAGATTACCGCAGATTTCATCTATATCAGACTGCACGGACCCAAAGGCGCCTACCGAGGGAAGTACAATATCCAGACCCTTTCAGGATGGGCTGGAGCCATTTCTGCATGGACCAATCAGGGGAGAGAGGTTTTTTGTTACTTTGACAATGATGAGGCGGGATATGCGGCTCAGAACGCCCTGAGATTGCAGGAGATGATGGAAGGCAAGTGACAAGTAATCAGTGAACAGTAAACAGTGAGCAGTCATCAGTAAGGCAGAGGGTTTCCCCGCCATAGCTTCAGTGACGGCGGAGAGCATCAAGAGAATGGATCTTGGCCGCCTTTGGTCAAGGGGCCTTAGAACGAGTCTCAATAGGGGGTCGTCATTCGTTGTTCGACTACATCCCGGGGCAATTACGATGTTTTATTTCGTCTTAATTTTCGCATAGACGGTTTCCGATAAACGATATGAACTGCGCAACCGCAATCTTCTTAAACCTTCACTGATCACTGATTACTGATTACTGGTTCGTAGGACGGATATGGACTTCAAGAAAAATCCCAGCACCAGGTTTAGAGACGTGGAGAAACTGAAAAGGGAAGAGGCCCGCAAAGAGGTGGAGGCCCTGCGAGAAGGCATCGAGTTTCACGACTATCTCTATTACGTAAAGAACCAGCCTGAGATCTCCGATGCGGTTTACGACAAGCTGTTTCGTCGTCTCCAGGAACTGGAGGATGCGTTCCCCCAACTCCAGTCTGATACATCGCCCACAAGGCGAGTTGGCGCCGAACCCGTGGACGAACTGAAGAAGGTAGAGCACGCCGAGATGATGCTCAGCCTGAATTCGGCCGTTGAGGAAAAGGACGTCAAGGATTTCTATGACTTTGTCCACCGCCGCTCGGACAAAAAGAAGATTGAATATGTGCTCGAGCCCAAGTTCGACGGCCTCTCTGTGGAGGTCGTCTATGAAAAGGGGAGATTCCAGTACGGGGCCACAAGGGGGAACGGAGAGGTGGGGGAAGATATCTCAGCGAATCTCAAGACCATCAGGGCCCTTCCCATGAACCTGCAAAAAGAAAAAGACATGCCGGATTTTCTCTCTGTCCGGGCAGAGGTCTTCATGTACAAGAAGGGTTTTCAGAAGTTGAACAGAGAGCGGATAGAAAAGGGGCTGGAGCCTTTTGCCAACCCCCGCAATGCGGCTGCAGGCACCATGAGACAGCTGGATCCAAAGAACGTGGCGGGCAGACCCCTTGACCTCTTCTTTTATGACATCCTCAAGGCGGAAGGCGACAAGTTCTCCTCCCACTGGGAGGCACTCAGGCAATTTGCCAAATGGGGCTTGAAAACGGACCCCCACAATCAGAAAGTCTTCTCTTTCAAAGATATGAAGGTCTACCATCAAAGACTTTCCGATCAGAGAGAAGATCTGGAGTACGAGGTAGACGGTATCGTCATCAAACTGGATGATTATGGGCAGAGGCGGGCCCTTGGCGTACGACAGCGCAGCCCCCGCTGGGCATATGCCTGGAAATTCTCTCCCAAAGAGGAGGTGACCACTTTGGAGGAGATTGTGGTCCAGGTGGGAAGAACGGGCATGCTCACTCCCGTGGCGCTCCTGCAGCCTGTGGATGTGGGCGGCGTCACCGTTAGTCGTGCCACGCTCCATAACGAGGACGAGGTCAAAAAGAAGGATGTGAGACCCGGCGACAAGGTTCGCATAGCACGAGCAGGAGATGTGATACCGGAGGTGGTGGAGCGGATCAGGACACCAGGCAAGAAGAGAGGGGAAATATTCTCCATGCCGGAAAAATGCCCGGCGTGTGGCGCAAAGGTCTATAGAGAGGGCGCCTATTATTTCTGCCCCGCAGGACTCTCCTGTCCGCCCCAGGTGATCGGCAAGGTCATTCACTATGGCTCCAGGGACGCCATGGATATCGAAGGGCTGGGTGAGAAGACGGCAAAGGATATGGTCCAGAAAGGACTTGTAGAAAATATTGGGGATCTCTATACGCTCTCTGTGGAGGACCTATTGAAACTGGAGGGCTTTGCCCGAAAGTCCGCCACCCAGCTCCATGAAGCGATTCAGGGGACGAAAAATCCGCGTCTGGACCGGTTCGTGTACGCCCTTGGGATCCGCCACGTGGGGCAGCGGGTTGCCCGGGTGCTGGCCCAGAGATATGGCAGCCTGGATGCGCTCCAGAGTCCTGAAAGAGATGATCTGGAAAAAACACGAGAGATAGGAGCGGAGATCGCCCGGAGCGTGACACAATTTTTTGCGGAGGAGGAAAACCGGCATGTCCTAGAGCGTCTCGAAAAAGCAGGAGTTAAGGTGGAGAAGATGCCTGCTGAGAAAAAGGCATTGCCCCTTGAAGGACAGACCTTTGTCTTCACGGGCAAGCTGGAGCAATATACCCGGGATGAGGCACAAAGACGTGTGGAGGACCTTGGGGGGCGGGCCACCTCCAGCGTGAGCGGTGAGACAGACTACGCGGTGGTGGGTGAAGATCCCGGCAGCAAGCTTGAGGAGGCGAAGAAGCAGAAAGTCCAGATTCTGGATGAAAATGAATTTGAAAAACTAATCAATAACCAGTGAACAGTAATCAGTAGGGAGGAATGATCATGTCTCAAAGAGATGCTTACGTGCAAAAGCTGAAGGCAATGCTCGACGAATGGAATGCAGAAATTGACCAGCTAGAGGCCAAAGTGAGAAAGGCGGATGCCGAGGCCAAAATCAGGTACGAGGAACGGCTATCGCAATTGCGCGAAAAACGAGAGGAATTGAAGAACAAGATCGCAGAGACGGAGCAAGCGGGCGATGACGCCTGGGAGGACTTGAAAGAGGGCCTGGAAAATGCGTGGGACATCCTCAAGGTGAGCCTCAGCCGCGCAAAATCGGAATTCGAACGGGCTTACAAAGAAGGCCGGGAAGGCGAAGGCCAAAATAGGAATAACGAAGCTCGAAACAAACCATAATGACCAGGGTACGAACGACCAAAACACACAGTCACCTTTGTTGTTCGATCAATGATGTTTTGAATTTCGAACATTCGAATTTCGTGCTTCGAGTTTACTCCCTTAATTAT
Source organism: Desulfobacteraceae bacterium (assembly GCA_050050615.1). GTDB lineage: Bacteria > Desulfobacterota > DSM-4660 > Desulfatiglandales > HGW-15 > JASFTV01. The sequence continues at coordinate 407 of JASFTV010000246.1, read as the reverse complement.
TGCCATATCTAATGAACTCCGAGTTGCCGTGAAGACGAGGCTTTCTATGATGACGTAACCAAGGAGGGGCCCATGGTGGAAGAAAAGCAACTGACACTTCTAACAGACCTTTATGAAATTACCATGGCCGCAGCGTACTATCAGCATGAGATGTTCTCGCCGGCCACTTTTAGCCTTTTTATTCGAGACTATCCCCCGAACCGTGGCTACTTTCTGAGTGCCGGACTGGAGCAGGTCCTGAGTTACCTGGAGTCCTACCACTTCAGGGAGGAAGACCTAGATTACCTGGGGAGCACAGACCTTTTTTCCAAAGAATTTCTCGACTATCTGGGTGCGCTGCGCTTCACCGGCGACGTCCATGCGATTGCCGAGGGACGTCTCTTTTTCAAGGATGAACCCATACTGGA
>JASFTV010000245.1:0-5713 GCA_050050615.1 Desulfobacteraceae bacterium | reverse complement strand
CAATCTAGGGGTAACACCCTCTTTTTCACATTCCTTATCCCCAATGATCAATATATATGGGATTTTCTTCAACTGCGCCTCTCTGACCTTCAATCCGAGCTTCTCGTTTCGAAAATCTGTTTCAACTCTGATACCCGCTTCCATGAGACTCTCAAAGACCTTCTGCCCGTAAGGGATATTCCTGTCGGTCACTGTGAGGATGACCGCCTGCACGGGTGAAAGCCATGTCGGAAAAGCACCGCCGTAGTGCTCTATCAGAACGCCGATGAATCTCTCTAGCGCACCCAGGATAACCCGGTGAATCATGGCAGGGCGGTGTTTTTGCCCGTCCTTGTCTATATAGAACAGGTTAAATCTCTCCGGTAAAGTAAAATCACACTGGATGGTCGCACACTGCCATTTCCTGTCCAGGGCATCCCTCAACTTCACGTCGATCTTCGGGCCATAAAAGGCCCCGTCCCCTTCGTTGACCTGGTAGGGCAGCTGATTGTCCTCCATAGCTTTTATGAGGGCATTTGTGCCCCTTTCCCAGTCTTCGTCTGTTCCAATCGACTTTTCAGGTCTCGTGCTCACCTCCAGATCGTAGTCGAAGTTGAAGATGGCCATCATGTCCTTTACAAAATCGAGAACGCCCTTGATTTCCCCGTCCAGTTGTTCTGGGGTACACAGGATGTGGGCATCGTCCTGGGTGAACTCCCTGACCCTGAGAAGCCCGTGGAGCACCCCTGAGCGCTCGTGACGATGAACCAGTCCGAGCTCAAAGTATCTTTTGGGCAGGTCCCGATAACTTCTGATACTTGAGCTATAGATAAGCATATGGGCGAGACAGTTCATCGGCTTGATGCCGTAAGATTGACCATCAATCTCCGTAAAATACATATTCTCACGGTAATTTTCGAAGTGGCCCGACCTTTTCCACAACTCCGTCTTCAACATTTGGGGGCCCTTGACCACCTCATATCCGCGCTTCAAATGTTCGCGGATCTCGAACTCCTCTAAGATATGACGAAGAGTCCCCCCCTTTGGGTGCCACACGATCATGCCGGCCCCTATGTCCTCATAAGTACTGAAAAGCCCGAGTTGAGTTCCAAGCCTCACATGGTCTCTTTTTTTTGCCTCCTCGAGCTTCTTTAGATAGGTCTTGAGCGCCTTCTGATCTGGAAAGGCCACACCGTATATCCGGCTCAGCATCGTCCTCTTTTCATCCCCACGCCAGTAGGCCCCCGCCACCTTTGTAAGATGGAACGCCTTGATTCTACCTGTCGATGGGACATGGGGACCACGGCACAGATCCGTGAAACTGCCCTGCGTGTAAAGGGAAACTTTATGCGCTTCAAGATCATTGATCAGCTCTACCTTATAATCCTCCCCCTCCTTGCGAAAGAAATCGAGGGCCTCCTGCGTCGTCATCTCCTTTCTGGTAAAAGGAAGATCCGCCTTCACGATCTCTTTCATTTTTTCTTCAATCTTGGGGAGATCGTCTTCTCTGAGAGGCCGCTCATAGTCAAAATCATAATAAAAGCCATTCTCAATGGCGGGCCCGATCGTGACCTTCACACCAGGAAATAACGCCTTGACGGCCATGGCCATCACATGGGAAGTGCTGTGCCGCAAAATCTCTAGACCCTCTTCTGAGTCCACCAAAACAGGTTCGAGCTCTGCCTCGGAGTCTAGTGTGCTGGAAAGGTCTTGATTTTCACCATTCACCTTGACAGCCACAACATGTTCCAGTCCCTCCACATTTAGATGTCGAAGGGTCTCAAGGGCTGATCTGGACCCATCTTCGATCTCGATGGGGGCCTGACCTTTGATATTGACGGTTAAGCTTTTCATTTCCAAAACGTCCACCAAAGCAAATAAGGCATCCAAGGTCGATCACCGACCTACTCAGATGCCTCATCAAGATCCTGACTTAGAAACAAAAATACAATTCCGGAATATACCTGATGCCGTTTCTTGCTTTTTGAGTACCCGGTTGGATCAATGTAAATCTTCTGTCCTCTTTACCCTGATGCCCGATTTTTGCCGATATGACTCATTTAGCTTAATTAAGCTTATGTGCCCAGAACTCTTTATGCCTGTATTTTTATTATCTATTTTGGCCTTAATGTCAATAAAAATTTGCCAAAAACCCACTTTGAGCTCTGCTCGCCGAGCGCTCCGATCTCGTGCTGTAACACCCATAACTTAACATACTTGATTCATGGCGGGCCTGTCCGCCTTGATTCATGGCGGGCCGGCATGAGACCCCCAAGAATGGACGAGGCTGGTTGAAAAACCAGCCCCCAGTCATCGCTAATCATGGTAGGCACGACGAGATTTGAACTCGTGACCCCTACCGTGTCAGGGTAGTGCTCTCCCCCTGAGCTACGTGCCTATGAATTCAAGGGAAAATTATCAACTCAACTTGACCATGTCAAGCAATAATGTTCAGGGTTTTATCGCCCAAAGTTGTTTGCTTCAGACCTCTTTCAGCCTTTGTTGTTCACCGGCGATTCACCCATCACCCGGAACAAGTATTGCAGATAATGTAGGCCGGAACTGATGGTGAACAGAGCGGTCATATAGTAGATGAAAATGTAGAATTTTGGAGAAAACAACAAGTAGTTCTTGGAAAGGACCGCTATCACAGTGGCAAACTGAAAACATGTATTGATTTTGCTCAGAATCGAGGGTTTGACTCGGAACTCCAGCTTGTTTAAGGAGATCACGAGAACACCCAGCAGTATCATGACATCCCGTGCTATAACCAAGACAGTCAGCCAGGCAGGCAAGATGCCTCTGACAGACAGGGCAATGAATGTGGCCACAAGAAGTAACTTGTCTGCGAGGGGGTCCAAATAGGTTCCGAGTCTGCTTTTCTGGTTGAAGAGCCTTGCGACCATTCCATCAGCGCCATCGCTTATGCCGCAGATGACAAACACGATCAGGGCCGATTTAAACCGCCCGTTGATGAGATAGATCATAAAAATGGGCGCTAAGAGGATTCTAATCGTTGTGATTAAATTTGCGATAGTCATTGGAACTACCTTATATTGAAAACGATCTCCCCTTCATCTGTCTTGATCGCATCCACCTGAAATGGAAGGTTCTCATGTCGCAACACAATGTCCAGGAATTTGTCCTCATCCCCGGAAAATTCAACCATGATGGATATGATGTTACCTCTGACCCTTGTTTGCCTGACTGATTCTACACCCTCCACATCCCTTTCAAGAAAATCCCTAAGCATCCTGAAATCCCTGAAACTCCTGAGGCCTTTGAGCACGATCTCCAGGCGGCTTGTTTTCACTTCTGGCGCACGAATCGCCCTTATGATGAGAGGGCTCAACCTGGAAGCGATTCTGTTCATCGCCCTTTCCATGCTCTGCATGATTTGCTCTGAACGGCCAGCTCCCTGATCCAGACTTTCAATCTGATAATCCTGCTCGATCATGAATGCTCTGTCCACGTCCAAGGCCGTTAGGCGCACAGAGACCTCCTTTCCTTCAACGATCTCACATCCGCCGTGAATGACCACTTGCGCTGAAAAAGCCTGCCCCCATCTTGTCGCATCCTCATTAGACAAATCCAGCGCCCTCATCTCCGATGAGTATTTTTCTTCCGGAACCCTAAGAAGTCGGTTTACAGGACTGAAACCCCGTTCTTCGAATGCTCGGTGTAGAACCACCTCCGTTGGTGTTAGAGCAGCATACCCTTCAGGATCCCTCCACCAATAGGAGATCTCACCAACGGGCTTTTCAATTTGGGAAACCAAAAAAAGGACCTTGATTGGAGGGCCGCCCGTTAGAACCAGCCCTATTTCCCTGAATTTCTCTTCGATCACCTTCTCATTGATCTTTAGGCGTACAAGCACTTTATAGTGTTTGTCCGTTCGCTCACCCGTCAGTATATAGAAATTCTCAATCTCTTCCCTTGCCTTGGGTATAACATCCCGGATCAGCCTTGGGAAATTATTCATCATTCCCTGGCTTCCCAGCCGCCGTGAAAGATATTCTTCGACTCCCCGAATCAGGGCATCAGAAATTGCGGCCTCTCTAGCCCTGGCGATGTTTCCCCCCGCGATATTTCCAGTACCGACAACCAGGATCTCTTTTTTATCAATCCCTTTCCCCGTCTCAGCCCCAACCAGCGTAACGGTGAAGATGGAGAGCACGATTAGTCCAAAGATAACCTTGGATCGGATAATTCTTTTTAGATGATGAGCCATTGGTTGAACGTACCTCACTTCAGATTTTGTTCTAGTAGGATATGTTATGTTCATCCTTGAATCTTCTTATGACCAAAAGGGCCTCAGCCCCTGAAAGGGTCCCCATTGGATCAAAGAATCTGTTCTTACCTTCCATGATCCCACTGCGCACCTTACAGATCATGACGGCATAAAAGTAAGACGCCTCATTAGGGACGTCTTCATAGGGTGAAGTGACGCCTGCGTACTTTGCCGGTAAGTTAGGATCTCTTTCGATTGCAATGACAATATCTGCCATGATCATGGCAAATGCTGCCCTCGTTACATATTCATTCGGCCCAAAACTCCCATCCCAATAGGTCCTTAGTCCCTCGATGTTCAACTGAAGAACCTTCTCTATTTCAGCTTTCATCGGATGATCGACCACGTCGAGCGGCACGAAATGCCCTTTTTTTACTGGCCCCTTTTTTCCTGATGGCTCAGAGCTTTCATACCCTCTTAAGCGCTCTTCTTCATACATTCGATCAACCCTCAACTCATGGATCAACAACGCTGCGGCGTCGGCCCTTGTGATGCGGGCCAGGAATGCCACTCTTCTCGCCACCTCCGACCGAGGCTTCGCCTGCTCTATTTTCCTGACCAGTTCAAGCTGTTCCTCTGCCTCCTTTGTAAACGACCCATTGATCACCACAACTTTCTTAAAAGCCTCCTTGGAATCGGCTAGTCTGTACGAATCATTGTAAGCAATGCCCATATAGTAGTAAGCTTCAGGGAGGTCTTTGACGGTCAAAGTGGCCAGATCAAAATATTTTTCCACCAGGCTGAGCCAATCAGCATCCCTTTTCATCGCGTGTAAACGCATCATCCCGACATGTGCCAGCGCCTCTTGCTTTCTTGCCTCAGCATAACGTTTCGCTAGATTCATGGACTCAAAAGCAGCTTCAAAATTGCCGCTTATTCCATATACCAGCCCTATCCCTCGATGAGCAGGGGAATACTCGGGCTTGAGCCTCAATGCCTGCTCAAATTCTCTTTGGGCATCATCAAGTCTCCCCCTCTTGATGAGCCTGAACCCATTGTAAACATGGTGCTCAGGTGTACCAAGGATACTCTCGGGATATCCGCCAGGCCCTAGTGCACAACCGTCCAGCAAAAAACACAGACAGGGAAGGATTATGATTATTCCCAAGCTCTTTATCGGGCCGAGTTTCCTCATCCTCTTCGCCTCCCTCTGCAGTGATTACTAAGGAGAATATTTTCCACTCGACAAAACTCCATGTCGAGTATTTAAAGTACCCATTAACGAGTTGCCAGGGCGCCTTAAGCTGAAAAATCCGCAAGCATAAACGACATCAATCAAGCACAATCACGACCCTACACTTTTGCATTAAACTCAAATTGCTGGCAGCCCCTCTGATCTTGGCCGCGTCCGCATTACTGATTACAATATCAGAAAGTCCGGTTTTGGTGGTCCTTATGCCCTTCACATTTAATGGTCGTGGCGCCACCCGTGGATTCTTCTGG
>JASFTV010000244.1:0-5724 GCA_050050615.1 Desulfobacteraceae bacterium | reverse complement strand
TCCCAGCCTGAGCCCATCCCGTAGATTAACGGCACCGTATAGCTCTGATCGCATGGCTGTATTGAACTCAAGGGAGAACGATACGATCAGGCTGATGATCAAGACCGTCAGGATAAGGGCGATGCCGCGACTATCTTTCAGCCGTCTCACCGTATGCACCTCGACCCATTGGAAGCGCAACACCCGTCTGGAACATCAGGGGGGCCTCGGGGTCTGATTTGTCGATAAATACCAGCAGGATCGAAACCCTCATGGGCAAGCGGCCTTTGAAAGCCTCCTCCCCAGAATCCCAACGATCATATTCTTCGCCCTCTTCATCATAGTAGGTGAAGGAGACCGAATAGAGGCCATCGCAAAGCATGGACCCAATGGTTTCCTCCCCAGCCGCTCCCATAAACGTTGGCGTGTCGGATCGAGTGAGCGCAAAGCCTTCACCCTCGGCTCCTTCCGCAACCGTATAGAGGATTTCGGTTGCTGGCTGACCTTCATCCTCCTCTTCTAGGGCCAGATGGGTTGTGGAGAAGAAACGCAGGGTATCCGCGCGCCTCCCTTCGATTTCCGTCGGCTCCCCCAGAAATTGGATGAGCCTCGCACTCTCTTCCTCCTTTGTCTCTCCCAGCTCTTCAGACGGGGTCTGCGGGGAAAGGTAGGCGGACTCTAAATCCTCCACCATTCTCTCAAGGGCCACCCGTGCCATCTGATAGACATCCGCTCTGGACTCGGTCTCCTGGATGTTGCGGAATGTTCCCGTATAAGCCGTGTAGACCATGGACAGGACTACCGCCAGGATGAAGATAGCGATGAGAATTTCCATCAGGGTGAAACCCCTGGCGCCTGGAACCTTCCCAAAAGCTTTGGCCCTCCTCTGCTTCATAAGTTTATTCTGTTTGAGGCGAGAACCTGTACCGTCTCAGCCGATATTGATAGCGCTCGCCTTCCCCCCAAGAGACCGTTAGATCAATCTGCTTGAGGTGGTCGGAGGCGTTCTCGGGTTCATCAAGAAAAACGTCTCTTACGTTCGCTTCCCAGGTGTAGTCTGGAAAATCCTCTCCAAAATCACCTGAATCAGAGGTCAAATACTCCGGGTCCTGAGCCTCTATTTCGGCCATCTTGCTCTGGGCCAACAGGGCTGCTGTGGTGCTGAACTTGGCTTCGGTGGCAAAGGATACACTCTGAGACTGTGACCCTAAAACAGCGGTTAAGGTGATAGCAATAATGGCCATGGCCACCATCACCTCAAGAAGCGTAAAGCCCGTTGCCCTTTTCGTCAATAAAACCTCCTGGTAGCCCTCTTTGTTCATCTCCTAAAGCAGCACAACCCGCGATGGGTCATGACCTCTTTTCTACGCCTCGTATTCTACATATTTTTCAATAACCTTCACCCTGCCCAAAAACGGGCTCAACTCGAGCGTAAAGGATCTGCCGTCCTCCGACCCCAGGTGAATCACGGATGGTTGCACGTATCCCTTTTTGTTGAACCGGATCGTGGTCTCTCCCCTCATTCTCTTGCCCTTGGCCCGGTACCAGATGTCCAGAACCCGAACGTCCTCCGGAAAGGGGGACGCCTTTTCACGTGCCCGCGCCTGCTCTTGTTCGGTCATGGAAGGCGAATCAATCCAGAATCGATTCGAGTCCAGATCAAAGTGAACCACATACTCTTTTTGTTCGCGGATCGCTTCGTTTCTCAATTCCTTGACCATGCCAATGATTCTCCGTGTCGTTGTCTTGAGATTGTCGGTCAGCACGGCATAACGGATACGGGGGGTTGCCAGCGCGATCATCAGCCCAATCAAGAAAATAACCACGATGATTTCAAGAAAAGTAAAGCCTCTGTGTTCCAGAAAAAAAGGCGCCTCTTCAGAAGACCGGTTATTCCATTTCCCAATTATTGATATCTTTGTCATCCCCTTCCCCGCCGGGCTGTCCATCAGCACCGTATGATGTGATGTCGAGATCACCATGCAGGCCCGGAGAAAGATAAATATAGTCGGTACCCCAGGGGTCCTTTGGAACCTTTCCTTTCTCCAGATACCCCCCCTCGCGCCACTTCCTGGCCAGCACGCCAACGGTGGGCGGTTCCACAAGGGACTGAAGGCCTTGTTCCGTAGAGGGATAACGACCGTTGTCGAGCTTATAAAGCTTGAGCGCTGTTTCAAGGGTCGCAATGTCCATTTGGGCCTTTACCCTTCTGGCCTCTTCAGGCTTTCCCATAATCCTCGGTGCGATCTGCCAGACCAGTATGCCCAAAATAACGATGACGATCATAATTTCGATCAAGGTAAACCCGTGATCGCGCACCTTCTTATTACGCATGCTCTATGCCTTTCATGATTAGAGAGTTTCCGTTCGACCCTTACAAAACCCCCTTCCTCCTCTTCAACGGACCAGTTGATTCATCTCAAAAATAGGAAGAAGTATAGAGATAACGATAAACCCGACGGCCAGGCCCATTGCTAGAATCATGGCCGGCTCCAGCATGGCGGTCACAGCCATGATCCGGGACTCTGTCTCCCCTTCGTAGATATCAGCGATCTTATGGAGCATTCTCTCCAGCTCTCCGCTTTGCTCGCCCACACTGATCATCTGGATCATCATGGAGGGAAACCACCGGCTCCGGGAGAGGGGAACTGCAAGCGTCTTGCCCTCCTGGATCTCATCCATGGCCCTGTCAATGACCTCCGCAATCAACACGTTATTCACAATGTTCCGCACGATCTCAAGTGCCGTCAAAAGGGGAACACCGCTCTGGAGCAGGCTGCCCAGGGTTCTCCCAAATCTTGCAAGCGCCATTTTCCTGCTGATCGTCCCCAAGATAGGCACACGGAGCTTCACCTCATCCCACAGGTGTTGCCCCTTCGCGGTCTTCGTGAACTGTTTGCCCAGTAGAGCAATGCCCGCCAAAACCAACAGAACAACCCACCAGTAGGATTTCAGAAAATGGCTCATCCCTATCAAGAAGATTGTCGCAAGAGGGAGCGTCTGCTCCATCTCGACAAAAATCCTCGTAATGTTCGGCATGACAAAGGTGACCAGGAAAAAGAGGATCAAAGTCCCGACGCAGGCCATGAAGATCGGATATGCCAAGGCCGCCCTGAAGCGCCCTCTCAGGGCCTGTTGGCGTTCGCTGAACTCAGCCAAACGGTCCAGTACCACATCCAGAGAGCCGGAAGCTTCCCCGGCTCGAACCATATTGATATACACCTGTGAGAATATTCTGGGGTGCTGAGAAAGGGAGAAGGCAAGGCTGTTGCCTTCGTTCACAGACTCCTTGACCTGGGCCAGGATCCTTTTGAAGTTCGGATTTTCCAATTGGGTAATCAGGGCCTCCAATGCGGAAACAAGAGGAACTCCTGCCCCAAGCAAAATGGAGAGCTGTCGCGTGGTGGCGGAGAGCTCACCCGATCTGACCCGCTTCAAAAGAGTCGAAAGAGAGGCGGAACGTGAAGGTTTCTCCCTGGGCCGAGCAGAGGTCTCTTTGATCTCCACAGGATAGATACCTGTGCCCCTCAATTTTTGCCGGGCAGACAAGGCGCTGTCGGCATCAATGATGCCGTTCAGGCTCTTACCTCCCTTGTCAAGGGCTGTGTATTCATAAACGGGCATAGTTCTAAGGAATCAATGGATCCCAGTTGCTGAGTGTTCCCAACAGACCCACAAAACCCCACTTTTCCCCGATGTTTGTTCCAATGGTGCTTCCCATGTTAAAACGTGTATCCGTTTGGGTCTATGAAAAGTTCACAAGTTCTGGTCATGGGGATCTCTTTTCGAAAAGCTAACGGTTGACTAAACAAATATGTTACCAAGAGGCATGTTTTGTGTCAACAAAGGACAATTGAAGTGATCTTATGGAATTTGAAACACTTAAGATAGAAAAGCGCGGTCGGTGACCGTTCTTTTTGGCTGAACAGCCAATAAGAGGCGATAGGGTTCGGCGTCGACCGTGGCGGGATTCACAAAGCGCTTCCAAGAAAGCCGGCTTTCAAGCATGCCCACCCCGCCAGAACCAATGTCAGCGTCTGGTGCAGCCGTGCCTTCAGAAATTGCAATTTTCCATGGGGTCTGATAGACTGCTGACACAGTGTCACAGCAGTTGCAACACAAGCATCCCTGGCTTTTTCGCGATCGGTCATGGTCTCTTCTCTCTGGTTACACCGGCCCGGTGCTTCCTTCCACCATTGTTCACCCCCGAAACGGTCTTATGGCCTGAAGAGACTGTTACCATTTTCGAGACAAAAACCTTTCTCTAAGTGTAGAACGGGATGGACAGCCCATGAAAAGATCCGCCTTCCGTGAACGCATGATCGCGTTAAGACAAGCACTTGAGACCCTTTCTGTGGACACCCTTTGGATTATTCAGCCTGAGAACAGGAGATATCTTTCGGGATTTCGGGCGGAGGACACGCAACTGACCGAATTCTCGGGCTCGCTCCTCATCAACGATACCAGCTCTTTCCTCTTAACAGATTCGAGGTATACGACAGCGGCCCAAAAGGAGGCGTTCGATTTTGAGGTGATCACCCTGAACAAGGGCCTGATTGAGAGCCTGCCCGACTTGCTTGTTCGTCTGGGAAGCAAGAACCTGGGCTTCGAAGAAAACCACATCACCTGGGGCCTTCATCGAGAACTTTCCAAGCGGCTTAGAAAACTTTCCCCGGCCATCCGCCTCAAACCCCTTAAAGAGTTTGTGGAAAATATGCGGGTAGTCAAAGATAAAGATGAAATAAGGGCCATGGAGGCATCCGCGGATCTTATGTCTGACATTCTGGAGGAGGTCATACCAAGCCTTGAACCGGGGCGTACAGAGCGAGAAATCGCTTGGCAGATCGAGGGGCTCGCTCGTGAAGGGGGCGCCGAAGGTATTGCCTTCCCACCTATCGTCGCCTCCGGTCGCAACAGTGCCCTTCCCCACGCCGTGCCGACCGACCGCAAGATACGCGCGAAGGAACCGATCACGCTGGACGTCGGTGTGAGATTGGATGGGTATTGTTGCGACATGACCAGAACCATCTTTCTCAATGGAACAGGGCGTATTTTCAAAAAGATTTACAGGACCGTCCGCAAGGCCCAGCTCGCTGCGCTTGAAAAGATTCGGCCCGGCGTGGATAGCACCGTGCCCGATGCCACGGCTCGAGAAATCATCAAAGAGGCTGGATTAGGCGACTACTTCGGCCACTCTCTAGGGCACGGCGTGGGTCTGGCGACCCATGAAAGTCCAAGGCTCGGTCCAGAGAAACCTGTCGAACTTAAAGAGGGTATGGTGGTCACCGATGAACCGGGAATCTATATCCCCGGCAAGGGGGGCGTCAGGCTGGAAGAGATGCTTGTCATAGAGAAAAATGGTCCAAGGATTCTCACAAAAGACAAACACTTTTATGATTTTTAGTGAAGACACGTCAGTTGTCAGTGCTGAGTCGTCCGTGGCATTATCCCCTTCGCCCTGAGACTTTGTCATAATGTCATTCCGAGGCGACAGCCGAGGAATCTTGAATCTGTAAGTGTCGAGTGTCTCAAGATTTCTCCCCCGTTTGCACTGGGGTCGAAATGACAGATGAGCGCGAAAAGCGGATTGCGACACAGTCTCCCTGATCAGTGGAAGCAGGTTTTCCGATGGACAACGACCAGGTGTCGGCCGACAACATCCAACTTGATGAGATGGGTCCAAAGATGCATACTTCCCACGCAGATACCTTGGGAGATCAGTTCACCCATTATCTGAGGGTCGAA
>JASFTV010000243.1:0-5757 GCA_050050615.1 Desulfobacteraceae bacterium | reverse complement strand
CCAAATTCTTTGTGCATCTCGATCGTTCCCGCGTGGAATTTCTAAAGGCTGTCAGATCGCTTGTTGATGAAAGAATTGAGGACCTTGAGAGAAAGGCTCACTCCAAGGAGAAAAAGAGAGCTACGAAGATCAAGGTAGAGTGAATCTCCCCGCCCCCAGTGCAGGGCATCTTCACAACCAACGGTTTCCGTCTGAGCGATGACGCATTGTTCTGCGCATACGCTTGAGACGGCATAGACAAAGGGTATTGCAAAACCATTGACGAAACAGCAACGGCTCTGCTAGAAGACCTTGAAACTGAACAGAGGAGAAAAAGGCTTTTTGGAATTTACGACCATTAAAGGGTTCAAAGACATTCTGCCCGGGGAGGTTGGGACTTGGCAGCGGCTGGAATCGGAGGCAAGGAGAGTATTCAGATCTTTTGGATTCTTGGAGATTAAGCCGCCACTGCTGGAAATGACAGAGCTTTTCAGCCGGAGTATCGGCGAGGACACGGACATTGTGTCCAAAGAGATGTACTCCTTCCAGGACAGTAAGGGCAGGGGCCTCACCCTGCGGCCGGAGGCGACCGCTTCTGTGGTCCGGGCCTACATTCAGCACAGGCTGTATCAAAAGAACCCCACCCAGAAACTCTTTACCATCGGCCCCATGTTCCGACATGAGCGGCCCCAGAAGGGGCGTTTCAGGCAGTTTCATCAAATAAACGCTGAGATCCTCGGTGATCCGGGGCCTCGATCTGACGCGGATATCATCGTCCTGGCCATGGCACTCCTTGAAGCGGTTGGATTATCCGGCCTTTCCTTACACATCAACTCTCTCGGATGCCCGCATTGCAGGAGCGGATTCAGGGACCAACTCAAGGGCTACCTTGCTCAAAGGAAGGCTGCCCTTTGTACTGACTGCCGGAGGAGGGCGGAAACCAACCCCCTCAGAGTTTTCGATTGCAAGGTGGAAGACTGTAAGGCGGTGGTATCGGGTGCCCCCGCCATCCTCGACTTTATCTGCAAGCATTGTGAAGAACATTTCAAGACCCTCCGAGAATATCTTGAGATTCTGGATATCCCTTTTACCATCAACCACATGCTTGTAAGGGGCCTTGATTATTATACCCGGACAACTTTTGAGATACAGACCGACAGACTCGGTTCCCAAAACGCGCTGGTCGGCGGAGGCAGGTACGATGAACTATCCAAACAACTTGGGGGTCCGGACCACCCTGCCATTGGATTCGCACTGGGGATTGAAAGACTCGTTTCGTTGCTGGAGCCCGAGGAGCCACAGGAAAGGATATTCCCGGATCTCTTCCTTGTAGGCTTGGGGGATCGGGCTGAAAAGAAAGTGTTCAAATGGACCCATGATTTGCGGAGATCCGGCCTTTGGGTGGAGATAGAATACGCCTCCAAGAGCCTGAGGGCCCAAATGAAAAAGGCGGATCGCCTTGGGGCAAGAAAAGTTCTTATTGTGGGAGATGATGAACTCGCCACCGGAAAAGGCATCCTGCGGGATATGAGGACAAAGGCCCAGGAGGCCGTGGACCTCGACGATCTGGTCAACAACCTCAAGAAATTGATGGGATAACGCATAGACGAGGTATGAAAGAGACTGAGCCTTTCCATACGGATACCCTTGGGAGTTGGAACCGAACCCATGACTGCGGGAGCCTGAGGGCGAAGGATATCGGCCAAGAGGCCCTACTCACGGGATGGGTGAATAGCCGGAGGGATCTGGGCAACCTGATTTTCATAGATCTCAGGGATAGGGAAGGTTTGACTCAGATCGTCTTCGACCCTCAGCTCAATGAAGAGAACCACGAGAAAGCCCGCCTTCTCCGAAACGAATGGGTCTTGGCCGTGAAGGGAAAGGTATCCCCAAGGCTTGAGGGTCAGGAAAACCCGAATCTTCCCACAGGCGACATTGAGCTGAAGGTCACTGATCTAAAGATATTGAATCGGACCGAGACACCCCCCTTCCAGGTGGATGGGGCCGTAGATGCATCCGAGACGCTGAGATTGAAGTACCGCTATCTCGAATTGAGACGAAAGAAGGTTTTTGACAATTTCCGCCTCCGGCACCAGATGACCTTTCGTGTCAGGGAATATCTAAACAAGCACGGTTTCATAGAGGTGGAAACACCTTTTTTGACGAAGAGCACGCCAGAGGGAGCCAGGGACTATCTGGTCCCCAGCAGAGTGAGTAAGGGACTCTTTTATGCGTTGCCCCAGTCTCCGCAGCTCTTTAAACAACTCCTCATGATCGCCGGGTTTGACAGGTATTACCAGATTGTTCGATGCTTTCGGGATGAAGACCTTAGGGCCGACCGTCAACCTGAATTTACCCAGGTGGATATTGAGATGGCTTTTACAAACGAAGAGGGTGTGATGGGTGTTATCGAAGGCATGATGGCGGATCTATTTCAGAAGGTGATGCACAAGGAGATTGCCCTGCCGGTCCCCCGCCTCGAATACCATGATGCTCTGGACCGGTTCGGCACAGATAAACCGGATACCCGCTTCGGGATGGAGATCAAAGACGTGACCGATCTCGTTCAGGCCTCAGATTTCCAGGCCTTCAGGCGTGTTGCAGAGACGGGTGGTACGGTGAAAGCGCTTAGCGTAGAGAAAGGTACGCCCGCTTTTTCAAGGAAGGCGCTGGATGAGTTATCGCATGTGGTGACCAGCGCCGGGGCAAAAGGCTTAGTTTGGGCTAAAGTGACGGGTGACGGCTGGCAGTCCTCCCTCAATAAGTTTTTCAAGGAGGAGGAAAAAGCGGCCATCAACCAAAGACTAGGGGCAGGCCCTGATGATCTATTACTCATTGTCGCTGATCAATCCCCGATCGTTAACCAATCTCTCGGGTTGCTAAGGCTGGAGATCGCCCGGAGACTCAATCTCATGAAATCAGGAGACTTCGCGCTGGTATGGGTTACCAAGTTTCCTTTGCTCGAATACAATGAAAAAGAAGGGAGGGTGGAGGCGGTACACCATCCTTTCACCGCGCCTTTGGAAGAGGATCTGCCATTACTCCATGATCATCCCCACAAGGCGAGGGCAAGGTCCTATGACCTTGTTTTGAACGGCAGTGAAATAGGAGGCGGGAGCGTGAGGATCCATGATTTGTCTATGCAGGAAGACATGTTCAAGCTTTTGGGGATCTCTCGGCAAGAAGCCGATCTTAAGTTCGGGTTTTTCCTGGAAGCCTTGAAGTATGGGGCGCCGCCTCATGCCGGTATCGCCCTCGGTTTTGACCGAATGGTGGCCCTTTTTGCAGGCGTCGAATCCATCAGGGAAATCATCGCCTTCCCGAAGACCGCAAGTGCGGCCTGTCCTCTGACTGACGCTCCTTCCAGGATAAAACAATCGCAGCTAGACGAACTAGGCCTTTCGCTCATTCATTCCAAGGACAAGCCACCCCGCTGAGAAATCCCGTCCGCTGATAGAGCGTTTCTTTATAAACATGTCATTTCGACCCCTTCGAGTGCTTCCCTTCGATCTGAGCTCAGGGTCAAAGACAGGGTAAACTCCGGGAGAAATCTTGACAACCCATTGGCATTGTAAGATTTCTCGTTTCACTCGAAATGACAGTATGGTCGCAGTATTTAGGAAACGATGCACATGAAGGCATGAGGCTCAAGGCCTACAAGATTGTTCCCTCTGAACCGGATTTGAGTATCTTTGCAGTCTGCCTCAGCACAACCGCTAACAGAAATTAAGCAAACTTCAGCTTACTCTTTATAATCCCCATGATGCCCCCTCTAAATCCCAGAACAGCTCCCATGAACAGGAGACCCATAATAGAGCTCCAGCTCTCTGTAAAGTTGCTGATGATGTCTCTAAGTAGAATGATTGCAAAAGCCCCAATGATCGGGCCGAAAAGGGTTCCCATCCCTCCAACGATGTTCATGATGACAACTTCGCCCGAAGTGGTCCAATAAAGGGAGCTCAGAGGCACAAAATTAAGAAGAAGGGCGTAAAGCCCGCCAGCAAGGCCTGAGAAAAAACCGGAGATAACGAAGACAACCAACTGAAAATTGCTAATATTATAGCCAATACTCATCGCCCGATCTCTGTTTTCCCTGAGGGCCTGGAGTGTTTTCCCAAAGGGGGAATTAGTCACTCTGTGTCCTACCATGACAGAGAGCACGAGTAAAACAAATATGAAATAGTAAAGAACTATCTCGGATCTTAAGTCTAGTGGTCCCAGAGAAGGCCGAGGAACACCTTGGAGGCCGTCATCCCCACCCGTTAAACCAGTCCATTTGAAAGCGATAAAGTAAAACATCTGTGCCAACGCTAGCGTCACCATGGTGAAATAGATACCCCGTCTACGGATGCTCAAGAATCCCACAAAGAGAGCACCGGCAGAACTTACGATTACACCTGCCAAAAGACCCAACAGGATTGATGGATAAACGCGGATGAGAATAATTCCCGTGGTATACGCACCAAGACCAAAAAATGCTGCGTGCCCGAACGAAAGCATTCCACTATAACCCAACACCAGGTCATACGCCATCGCATAAAGGGCAAAAATGAGGATCTCGCTAGCCAGTGCCGTGTAAGGAGCTATGAACGGGAAAACGATACCCAGCAGGAGAACCGATGAGACTAAGATTGTCTTCCGACGTAAGATGTTGGTCTCATTCATGAAAAGCCTCTCGACCAAGTAGACCGCGAGGGCGCGTTAGCAGGAAGGCCGCCATGAAGAAATATATCAGCGTGTGAGCAATAGGAGGCCATACGATGATGCCCACCGCAATGATCTCTCCAACAATCAGGCCGCCAATAATGGAACCGGCAATGCTGCCCATGCCACCGATCACCACCACCACGAAACAGTCAACCAAAAAATCCATGCCCATCAAATGGGTCACGTTCTGAATGGGGGCAGCCAGCACACCCGCCAGGCCGGCCAACCCTATGCCCAATCCAAACACCAGGGTAATAATTCGTGATATGTTTATTCCCAGTGCATCAACCATGACGCTATTATCCGTGCCAGCCCTGATAAAAGCCCCCAACCTAGTTCTCGTCAAGAACAACCATACTCCTAGAGAGCATAGGACGGTAACAACGATTAAGAAGAGACGATACTTCGGGTAGTACATGAAGCCTATGTTGATAGCCCCTGTTAAGGAAGCGGGCGTACTGAATGGCACTCCCATGCTTCCGAAAATCATCCGGATGATATCTTGAAGAAGCATCATCAAGCCGAAGGTGAACAACACGATATAAAGCGGAGGCAATCTATATAGGCGGCGAAAAAGAAAATATTCACAGGCAGCACCGAAACCTGCCATAAAGATTGGGGCAAAAACAAAGGCCGCCCAGAAGCTTGAGAAAACATAGGATACAATAGTGTAGGCAGTGTAAGCCCCAAGCATATAAAAGGCCCCATGCGCAAAATTGATGATTCCGAGCATGCCAAAGATGATGGATAGTCCAAGGGACAGAAGGACGTATATGCAGCCCAGGATCAGCCCATTAAATAGCTGCATGAATACCAATTGAGCACTCATAATCGATGCCTAACAGTTCCTTAGGGTATGTAAGACGGGTGAATCCCGGTAGGATCCGAGATTCACCCGAGGAGGAAAGAAGCCTCAGAATCCGCCCATTTTGCAACCCGTTTTTGTCGGGTCCATATAGGCTTTTTCAGGTGGAATCTCGCCCACGATTTCAAGATAGTCCCAGTCTTCGGTCACCTCTTTCGCCTTCTTGGCTCGCAGAATGTAGGCTTTACCGACCTGCATATGATCTT
>JASFTV010000242.1:0-5818 GCA_050050615.1 Desulfobacteraceae bacterium | reverse complement strand
CTATACCTCATGGAGAATTACCCCTGGGATTTTTTCATTACTCTGTTCAGTGCGACCGACTTTGTGCAACACACCTTTTGGAAGTATATGGACAGGGCCCATCCACAATTTGACGAGGCTGGTGCAAAGAAATACGGCCATGTCATCTTAGACACGTATCAGCGGATTGACCGTCACATCGGCCGCATCCTCGAGAAACTGGATGGAGACACCACGGTCATTTTGATGTCAGATCATGGGGCTGGTCCTCTTCACAAAGTTGTCAATCTGAATCGCTGGCTTGAAAAAGAGGGGTGGCTCACCTTTACGGGTGCGGCCCAGGAAGGTGGCTCCAGTGGGATCGGCGCCTCGACCAAACGGGCGCTGCTCCAACTGGCGCAACATTCATCCATGCTGGTCAAAAGAACGCCGCCCAATGTCAAGGGCCGGCTGAAAAAACTCTTTCCCGGGTTGTCCGGCAAAGTTGAATCCATCTTCCTCTCTTCCACGATTGATTGGGCCCACACAAAGGCCTTTTCCTTAGGGGCATACGGCAACATATGGATTAACCTCAAGGGGAGGGAACCGCAAGGCGTGGTGGAGGCCGGGGCGGCCTTTAAAGAACTGTGCGAGCAAATCTCAGAGCGCCTTCTGAGTCTCAGAGACCCTGATACGGGGAGACGGGTGGTGGAAAAGGTGTACAGACGGGAAGAGTTGTACCACGGCCCCTTCGCGGATCGGGCGCCTGACCTCATCGTGCGCTGGGAGGACTACGCCTATTATAGCCGACAGCGCTTCGGCGAGAGGGAACAGTCTGTCTTTCAAACGCACCTCACAAGGCCTCTCTCTTCCATAGAGATGAATGGCTATCACCGGCTCAACGGGATCTTTATCATGAAAGGAAAGGACACGCCGGCAGGTAAAGAAATTCAAGGGGCACAGATCCTTGATGTGGCTCCTACAATTCTCTATCTGCTCGGCGTTCCCGTGCCCGAGGATATGGACGGCAAAGTATTGATGGATGCCTTGGGGCAATCTTATCTCGATTCACACCCCGTCACCTATGAGGGCCCCGAATTAGGGGGGCCTGTTTCAGATCGTGAGAAAACCTTCTCCGAGGAAGAGGAGGAAATCGTGAAAGAGAGGTTGCGGGGCTTGGGGTATCTGTAATGAATGAGTAACGCTCAAAAGTGTCGGCATGGACTGGGTTTGAAGCTCTTTTGTGTTTAGCAGGCCGTGACGCTTTTCTCCCTCCGGGCTGTAGGCCCTCAGGGCCGGAGGCAAGGGGATATCTATTTTGCTCTTGGGCGGTGACCGGAAATTCGGGGTTTAACCTGTTCGCGGGAGATTCCCAGGTGTTTCCGGGCGTAAACCCCGAATTTCCGGCCACTGCACGGTCCAGTGGGATTTTTTTTGAGATATCCCCTTTCGAAAAGGTCATGGCCTGCTTTGAAATTAGAATGAATCACCCGTAAGACTTCGTGCCACAACAGCACTCCTGAACGATTTTATATTAGGTTGAGATTTTTGGAAATTGGGATGAAAAAAGCTGTTTGGATATTTCTCCTCATCATGACTGCCAGCGCAGCAGCCGCGGGGAGCATTTTCGTCCTTAACTTCGAGGATTCTTCTATATACGCCCCAATAGGCATCATAGGCGCAGGGCTTCTGATCACTTTCCTGTTCAGGCCGTTCTGGGGATATCTTTTTTTCACGTTGACATTACCGCTTCAAAGTGAGGAGTATGCGCTCCTCGAGTTCGGTGGTGCCGTCATCAGAGTCGCTGATGTGATTGCACTCCCCGTCTTCCTGGGCTGGATCTTTTCAGCCTGCTTCATAAAAAAAGAAGGGCTGCCGCTTCGGAAGACAGGCTTTGAACTGCCGCTCCTGCTTTTTTCCTCTTTTGTTGTACTTTCAATTTTGTGGAGCACGGACCTGCCCTCTTCGATTTCCAAGCTTCTCCAGTTGATCTATGCGATCATTCTTTTCTACATGTCCAGTGATCTGATCAAGACAAAAAAGGACCTCATCCTTGTTTTCTGGGCCTGGCTCCTGGCGGGTACATTTTTGGCCGGAACCACGGTGTACGATTCCCTGGCTTCGAGTGCGCGCGGTGCTTCAGACTTTGCTGCAAACAGCCTCGTCACAGGCGAGTTGCTGAATTACCCCTCTTTTCTTGGAATCGGATTTATTCTTGCCTTGAGAGGGATTTGGCCCAGAGTGACCGCCTTTGTCCTCACAGCCGCCTGCGCCTCTGCCTTGATCGCAACGGGATCGCGAGGTCCTATTCTGGGTTTTGCCGGGGCCATTCTGTACATCGTCCTGGCTTCGCCCTCCTTGCGAAAGCCCTTGAGATTACTCCCGTCACTCGGTGTTGCAGCTTTGGTTGTGTTCGCTGCATGGGCTGTCGTGCTAAATGTGGGTGTCATAGAGCTGGCTCAGGACTCTATGGCCCGTTTCATTCAGCTCATCGAAGATCCCATGTCCGATACGGGGGTGAGGTACCGGGTTGCACTCTGGAGTGCGGCGTGGGAACTGTTTGTCCGTTTCCCCATCATAGGCATAGGCATTGGGAGCTTGACGGATCGATTGACCAAATATGTCCCTGTTGAACTTGGCCACCCTACGGTCTTACACTGCCTCTACCTGGAAATGTTGCTTCTCCTCGGTTTTCTGGGATTTCTGGTATTTGCCTGGCTCTTTATCCGTATGGCCAAGTTCCTTTGGCAAACAAGGCGGGAGGTTGGAGACCCGTCTTTAAAGGACCTTCTGAGGGGGGTGATTGCCGCGCTGATCGCCCAAGGCATAGGCTGGCTGACCTATGGTAAGTTCATTGAAAACCGAGTCTTCTGGGTCTGCCTGGCACTCGCTGTGGCCATTTCCCGCCTGGCCCCCGAGCCACGGCAGGCTGAGCATGTCCCACATTTCTTGCTGGACACAGGAGATAACATCTTGCTGGAGGCAGGGGGTGACAGAGGCCGCTGAGCCGATTCGTTGGGCACAGGAAGGCTTTTCTTTCGTTCCAGGGCTCCCCGGCCCAAAGAGGCTGTGTCATAATGTCATTCCGAGGCGACAGCCGAGGAATCTAAGAGCTGCAAGCGGCTAGAAATTTAAGATTTCTCCCCCCGTGTGCACGGGGGTCGAAATGACAAATGAGGCCAAAAAGGGAATTGTGACACGGCCTCAAAGTCGAGGGGAGCAGGCAGGGCCTCCAGCTCGTAGAGCCTACGCCTCGGAGAGGGGAGGCCTGCCCGCCAAGATCCATGGCGGGCGAGCCCGTGAGACTCGGAACAAAAGAAAAGAGTCCATGACCCGTGCTCATTACCATGAAAACTCTTATACGTTTCTTAGTAAAACGGTCATATGGAGGAAGAATCATGTCAGGACGTTTATCTTTTCTTCTTGTTACGATCATCGCCATTTTCACTGTTGCTTCGTCCTGCTTGGCATCAGGGGAATCATCCTCTGGTGAGCAATATGCACAGTTAAGGCGTGGATTCGCAATAAGATTCAGACTTATGGACAGGAATAGAGACGGCGTCCTCTCTCAAAGAGAGTTCCGGGGAGCCAAGGAGAAATTCGATATGCTCGATTCTAACGGTGACGGCGTGCTCACGAGGGAGGAGTTCTATGGGACTCCAAGCCCACGTCCGCAGGCTGCGCCTGCCCCCCAACCAAAAGCATCGCCACCTGCTACCAAAACTTATGCAGCTCGGTCGACTGTACAGTTTGGACTGTGTACGACCCCACGCGAATTTGAGCAGGATAAGAATGAGATCAACGAGCTGGGCTTTGTCGCTGTGAGATCTCCCATGCCCTGGCAGTATGTGGAGCCGAGCGAAGGACAGTTTCAATGGAACCAGCTCGATACCATCATAGATACCTTGCGGAGTCAGGGGATTGAGGTGATTTTGGTCATTCGTTCCATTTCTAAATGGGGCATAAAGACAGAGGCGAAGAAAACCGGCGTCTATTACAGCTCAGCCATGCCGCGGGATATTAGGCAGTGGGAACGTTTCGTAGAGGCTTTGGCAACTCGCTATCGAGGTCGAGGGGTTCACTACGAAATCGAAAACGAGGTGAGCGCACCCGCCTTTTGGCAGGGGACGAAGGAGGAATACGCCGAATTGCTGAAGGTCAGCTATCAAACGATAAAGCGTGTGGATCCCAAGGCCACGGTGCTCGCAGCAGCCATGCCGTGCGGCATCACCCGCACCTTTCCGGGTCCGGAATATCCTCAATTCAAGACGTATCACGACGACTGGCTCCGCTACTATCTCCCGACCAAGGCTTTCGACGTGGTCAGCGTGCACAACTACTACTTTCCGAGTGGACGCACCGTAAACGGGTTCACCTTCCGCAGTTACCAGGAGCACATCTACGACCTGATGAGACAAGCCGGCGTGGCTGGTAAGCCCGTATGGATTACGGAGGCCGGGTATGTGAGCCGCACCACGCAGGCTCGAGGCCGCACCGACGAGAGTTCCCCGGAGAAACAGGCCCAATGGATCGAAGAGGCGGTGGCTCAAGCTTCTGAACTCGGTGTTGAAAGGATATTCTGGATCCTGTTGCGTGACCGAGCAGAGTCCTACTTCGGCGTCATGGGCCTTGCGGACTCCAGCGGCAGGCCCCGACCCGCCTGGAAAAAGATTCAGGAGCTGAATCCAGTGAGATGAGATCCCGGGATCGTTGAGAATTAACGATGGGAATGATGGAATGATGGAAAGGGTTGTAACTATTGGCAATGCCGGCCAGAAGATGTATGGCATCGCACACGAGCCGGAGGCCGTACCTGACACTTTCAAGCGAAAGATCGGGGTTCTGATTCTCCATTCAGGGCGACAGGCGCGCAGGGGACCCCATAAGTTTTATGTTAAGGTGGCCCGGGCTCTCTGTGCGGAAGGCTTCTACGTCCTGCGCTATGACAACAGGGGATATGGCGACAGCGAAGGTCCAGAAGAGCAAACCGTGGAAGAGTGGTTTTCTGATGCTCTGCGCGCCATGGCGTTCTTCCACGATTCCTTTGGCCTGGAAAAACTCATTCTCTGGGGCCTTTGCGGCGGGGCGGTGCTGGCCATCCATTGCGCTGCAAAACGCCCTGAGGTCATTGACTCCCTTGTCCTTTGTAACCTCTTTTACAAATTGGAGATAGCCAGCTACAAAGGGGAGTTTAAGACCGTTTACCGCAAGCTATTGACTTTCTCCTTTTGGCGCAAAATCTTTTCAGCTTCGCCGATCTACTACATCCGAAAGGGTGCACCCAATGTGAAGAGGCTT
This sequence comes from Desulfobacteraceae bacterium, assembly GCA_050050615.1. Lineage (GTDB taxonomy): Bacteria > Desulfobacterota > DSM-4660 > Desulfatiglandales > HGW-15 > JASFTV01. The sequence goes on along the minus strand of JASFTV010000242.1, from coordinate 562 downwards.
TTCATGAGGGCCTTTTTCCCAAGCCAGTTCGACAAGAGTTTTGAAGAGTCGGCTGTGCCATATATGCGATCTCTTCCAGAGAGCTTTGCAAGGGCATCAAAACCAACCGCTTTCATCTTTGCCACGGCAGATCCTATTTTCAGTAACTTTGAAGCGGAGCTTTTCGGCCATCCGGTGTGGCGTGATCACCTGAAAGGCATTCCCATCGAGCTTTCCGTCATTGAAGGGGCTGATCACAATTTCTCTTCAGTGGAATACGAGAAAAGGGCTATTGAGAAAAGCGTGGCGTGGGCCGTGAACCAGGCAACCCATTCAAACCATCCCCCTCCATGGACGGGGATTCGTCGGTGAGTGAAAATTGCGTTCCCATGAAAAAATAGACAGCCTTCGGGAGGAGGCGTTTTTCTTTGAAAACGAAAACGCGCAGCTCTTTGGTATGCTCCATCTTCCCTCTGATGGAAGAGCCGAGCAAATATCTGAAGCCAAGGCCGGTTTTGTCTTTTGCCATCCCTTTGCTGATGAGGCGTTCCGCACGCACCGGGAGATGGTCGTTTACGCCAGA
>JASFTV010000241.1:0-5833 GCA_050050615.1 Desulfobacteraceae bacterium | reverse complement strand
GCAGGTTTGGAAACCCGCATTTTCCTTCCATCAACCTTGTCAGTGACTGGCCTTTCTTTCACGCCTTTTCTGTATTCCCGATGCCGCTCCTCCTCCTTGTCATGGGAATCCATTGCGGTCTCGGCCTCGCGGAAAAGCTTCGCCAGCACCTCTCCGCTGTCAGAGGGAGACCTGCTCTCCTTTTCGGCTTCAGTATCTCTCGAATTCACTGACCTGCCCCTATGCCACCTGATTAGATGAGAAAACCCCACCTCTGCGCAAGAAATGGGGTCATGAAATTCATCCGGTCTCGATAGGTCCTGAGCCTAGGAGAGTCTTCGTCCGGAGTCACTGGAGTGCGTTGTAATCCGCTAGGGCTTCATCAAATTCAATGCCGATGACATAACAGAGTTCATCCTTCCTGTCTCGCTTCTTACTCTTGTGTCTCACGGTCCCGTCTACCTTGACCATGGTTTGCGGGGCAAACAGCTCCATCTCTAAGAATCTGTCCCCTTCTTGCACGATTTCAAGAAGGTCTGCGTCCTTTTCCTTCACCAATATTCCAACACCATTTGTTGAATAGTCGAGGACATCAAGCTCGTAGCCTTTGTCCTTTTCGCATCCTTCTTTTGACCTCAGTACGACGCTGAGGAATTCTGGGATTTCACCGCTGCACCTATGTCGTCTTCGCCTTTGAGGAAGCTGTATAGATAGGGGATAACTCACCACAAGGTCGCTGTCAGGAAAAGAGCTCCGAGGACCAAGGTACCGTGACCGAAATCGACAAGCTATGTTTCTGAGTGCAAATTCCACTATAAGCTGGGAACTCAACTCAACAAGGGTATTTCCCTCCTCTGGGCTTAGCCTTTCAATGACCAATTGAGGCCCGTTGCCGTAGCCTGAATAAACGTCCCCGTAGTTGGCCTTGACGATCCTGGAGATATAGGATGTCTCCTGGCCCTCGATTTGGATGACGATTTCCCGCCTTTGAGATATCAGGAACTCGATCGTTTCCTTTATCTTCTGTTTGCCTCTTGCAGGGTACTGATTCATACATCCCTCGCTCATCATCCCCATCAGGGAAGACACACTTCTAGTATTGCAAACCTCTTGCCATACTGCCGCTATAAGATCTTTTATATCAATTTCAATTTGTTATGCTAATTCCACGTGTAGGCAGAGTGTCAAAGTGACGAAATTTGTCATACTTGACCAAATTTCAGCAGTATTTTGCGGCAGAGGAAGGATTTGAGCCCCTGGATGCAACTTTAACGGGTGACCCCTTCACTGAAATTCAGGTATGTTCATTTCCCTCTGCTTGTGATAGCATCCCAGCCAACGATGACCGCCGAGAGGGGCTAAGTTTTTAGGAATTTGGATAGGGGAAGGATCTGTGGCAAAAAATTTTCTTGAAGTAAAGGATGAAGTTGTGGTTAGGCCAGAGGACTTTGAAAGACTTCTGGACACTCTGAAGAGGGAAGGATATCAGACTCTAGGACCTACAATCCGTCAGAACGCCATTATATATGATGAGTTGAAATCTATCGCGGATCTTCCCGTTGGATGGAATGATGTACAAGAGGCAGGAACTTATCGCTTAGGGAAGAATGACGCTGCAACCTTCTTCGGGTATGTGGTGGGACCTCACTCCTGGAAAAAGTATCTTCACCCCCCTGTGGTTCGATTATGGCAGGCGAACAAAGATGAGAAAGGCTTTCAAGTTGTTGAAGAAAATTACCAAATCCCTAAATATGCATTTATAGGGGTCCGCTCCTGTGACATCAATGCGATTACCATACTGGATAAGGTCTTTAATACAAAAGAGTTTTCCGATACTATTTACAACTCGAGGCGTCAAAAAACGATGATTGTTGCGGTAAACTGCACCCGTCCAGCAGGGACATGTTTCTGTGTATCCATGAACACGGGTCCGAAGGTGAAATCCAATTTTGATATTGCTTTGACCGAAGTTTTACATGGAGGGCAGCATTATTTCAACGCAGAAGTTGGAAGCGAGAAAGGAGCTCGTGTCTTAAGTCAGTTTGCCTTTAGCGAGGCCAGTGTAAAACAGAAACAAGCGGCCCGTGGACTTCTTGAACAAGCATCGAGGCAAATGGGTCGGGCACTGAACACGTCAAATCTGAATGCGATTTTTTATGAGCACTTTGAGCATCCCCAATGGGAAGAGGTTGCAGGGCGATGTTTGACATGCGGTAATTGCACTCTGGTCTGCCCCACCTGCTTCTGTAACAATATTGTGGACGTCAATTCCATGAGCGGTAAGCGAGCGGAGCGCTGGCGAAAGTGGGATTCCTGTTTCACAAAGGATTTTTCTTATATCCATGGGGGAAGCATAAGGGCTTCTGAGAAATCTAGATATCGGCATTGGCTCACCCATAAACTGGCAACATGGATGGATCAGTTCGGTAGGGTGGGTTGTGTCGGTTGTGGGCGCTGTATCACTTGGTGCCCTGTGGGTATTGATATAACCGAGGAAGCCAAGTCAATCCTCGAGGGAGCAGTGAGTTCAGGTTGATGAACAAAAACCTAAGAAGGAGTTATCCCATGGAAAAATCTGAAAAAATTTTGGCAGAGCATCCTTTTTTTAGTGGCCTAGAACCTGAACTGATCAGAATTATTGCTTCGTGCGCAAGGCATGTGAGCTATGCGCCTGGCCAGATGATTTACAGACAGGGAGACGAAGCTGACCAGTTCCTGCTCATTCTCGAGGGAAAGGTTGCCATTGAAATATTTGCGGCCCAGCAAGGTTCTCTTGTTATTCAAACAGTTGGTCCCGGTGACGTTTTGGGCTGGTCGTGGCTTTTCCCACCATACCGGAGACGTTTTGATGCAAAAGCCATTGAGCTTACAAAAGCGATTGCCCTGGACGGAAAAATATTGAGGGAGAAGGCTGAAGAGAACCATTATTTGGGTTATGAATTACTGAAAAGGTTTTCAAGAATTGTGGTGGAGCGTCTTCAGGCGACAAGCCTTCAGCTCATGGACGTCTATGGCAAACATTCTTAGGAGTATTGCGTTGATGGAAGTGACCACTCAAGACCCATTGGTGACCGTTCCCTATGTCATCCAGCGGTACAAGAAGGAAACCCATGACACTTTCACCTTTGAGCTCGTATCATCCGAAGGGAAGGGTGGATTCAGTTTTAAGGCTGGTCAATTCAACATGCTTTATATGTATGGTGTTGGCGAGGTGCCCATCTCCATAAGCGGTGATCCCCACGATGAGAGCAAAATTGTCCACACTATACGCGCTTATGGGGCGGTAACCAGCAGGATGATGACCCTGAAAAAAGCAGAAATGGTAGGTGTTCGAGGCCCATTTGGCAATCACTGGCCTGTAGAAAATTCCGTAGGTCATGACATCGTGCTGGTTGCGGGGGGCATCGGAATCGCACCACTACGACCTGTCCTCCACCATATCCTGTTCAATCGGGAGAAATATGGGAAAGTCATTTTTCTCTATGGGGAACGGACACCGGCAGACCTGACATACCGAAGACAGATAGAGCAATGGCGGGGTCGATTTGATCTGGATATTGATGTCACAGTGGACAGCGCACGGGAAGGGTGGTGGGGCAATGTCGGCGTGGTCACCACATTGATACCCAGGGTCCAACTCGATCCTCAAAGGACCTTTGCAATGATATGCGGTCCGGAAGTCATGATGGATTATACTATTCAGGAATTGAAGAAAAAGGGTTTGGACGATGACAAGATATATATCTCTATGGAGCGAAATATGAAATGTGGTATCGGGTTCTGCGGACGTTGCCAGCTAGGACCAACTTTCATTTGCAAGGACGGGCCAGTATTTCTGTTTAGTGAAGCACAGCACATCTTCAGGAAAAGGGAGATGTGATATGGCACAGAAACGGAGACCAAAACTCGCTGTGTGGAAGTTTGCCTCATGTGATGGCTGTCAGTTGAGTTTGCTGGATTGCGAGGATGAACTCCTTACCGTCGCCCAAGAGCTGCACATAGCCTACTTTCCAGAAGGATTCCGGGAATTTATAAAAGGGCCATATGATATTTCTCTTATTGAAGGTTCCATCACCACGCCCCATGATGCAGACCGTATCCAGAAAGTGCGACGCATCTCCAAGACCGTTGTTACCATCGGTGCCTGTGCTACTGCAGGGGGCATCCAAGCGCTGCGGAACTTCAACGATGTCCAGGAATTCGCCAGAATTGTCTACGCAAAGCCTAAATATATAAATACCCTTGAAAAATCGACACCCATATCTGATCATATCCGAGTTGATCACGAGCTCCGGGGTTGTCCTATAAGCAAATACCAGTTGATTGAGGTTATTAGTGCCTTACTCAACCAACGAAAGCTTATGATACCCCCCACCAGCCTGTGTATGGAGTGCAAAAGAAATGGAAACGTGTGCGTAACGGTCGCCCACGGCACACCATGCTTGGGACCCGTGACCCAAGCGGGTTGTGGTGCCCTTTGCCCCTCATATAATCGCGGCTGCTACGCCTGCTTCGGCCCAAAAGAGACACCCAACACAGAGTCACTAAGCCAATGGATGAGTGACAAATTGGGAATGAAAGAGATAGATATCCTCCGAGCCTTTCGGGGATTTAACGCCTACTCCGACCCGTTTCGCAGGGAGAGTGAAGCCCATGAGGTCTAGAAAGCCGATTAAAGTGGACTACCTCGCACGGGTAGAGGGCGAGGGTGGTTTGACCATAAAATTTAAGGGTGATGATGTGGTCGATGCCAAGTTGAATATTTTTGAGCCGCCCCGATTTTTCGAGGCCTTTCTACGCGGCCGAACTTATCTGGAGGCACCCGACATCACCGCCCGGATCTGTGGAATATGCCCAATAGCATACATGATGAGTTCCATCCAGGCTATGGAGTCAGGTTTTGGAATCCAGGTTGAGGGACACCTTCGGGCTTTACGACGACTTATATACTGCGGTGAGTGGATTGAGAGCCACGTATTGCATATCTATATGCTCCATGCCCCAGATTTCCTTGGTTATCAGGATGTGGTCCAACTTGCCAAAGATTATCCAGATGTCGTCCAACGAGGCCTCCAATTAAAGAAATTAGGGAACGATATTATAGCGCTCCTCGGCGGGCGTGAGATCCATCCTATTAATGTCAGAGTGGGCGGCTTTTACAGGGTCCCCACAAAACAAGAACTTGCCCCTCTTGTAGACCGAATAAAAAGAGCACGCGATGCGGCGTATGACACAGTTCGTTGGGTAGCTACATTCTCTTTTCCTGACTTTGAACAAGACTATGAGTTTGTTGCCCTTCGCGATCCTCAAACATACGCAGTGATGGAAGGGGATTTAGTCTCCAATAAGGGTCTTGACATCCACATAAGCGAGTTTGAAAATCACATCCAGGAAGAACACGTGCGGCATACGACATCCCTTCAAGCGGCAATTAAAGGACGGGGGGCTTATTTGGTAGGTCCGCTGGCAAGATTTAATCTCAATTTCAATAAATTATCTTCCCTTGCCCAGGAAGCAGCCAGGGAGGCAGATCTAAAGCCCATGTGCCTGAACCCGTTCAAAAGTATCATAGCCAGAAGTGTAGAAACCCTATATGCCTGTGAGGAATCCCTACGCATTATCTCAGAATATGAGATGCCTGATAAACCATCCATTGAGCTTGAGCCTCATGCCACCATAGGCTATGGTTGTACAGAAGCGCCCCGGGGAATCTTGTGGCATCGGTACCAGGTGGACGAAGAGGGTATTATCCAGGATGCCAGGATTGTTCCGCCGACATCCCAAAACCAAAAGATTATGGAAAGCGATCTCCTCCATTTCGTGAAAAAAAACGCTGATCTTCCAGTAGACAAAC
>JASFTV010000240.1:0-5836 GCA_050050615.1 Desulfobacteraceae bacterium | reverse complement strand
TTGGTTTCTGGGGAGTGAGTCCGCCCGGGTTACAAAGAGTTCGGGCTGGCAAAACAAGTTCTTATCACAGAGGGGGAGGTCATGACTCCCCCTCTGCCCAAGGAGAGCGATTTCTTTATGACTGATCTTTCGGCCATTGTACAGGCGACTGTGAACGGTCTCCTCATTGGGGGGATCTACGGGTTAGCCGCTCTAGGGCTGAGCTTGATCTGGGGTGTGATGAAGGTTGTCAACCTGGCCCACGGGGTATTTATCATGCTGGGAGCCTATCTGGGCTATGGCATGTATCATGTATTGGGTCTCCATCCTCTGCTGTCCATGCTCGTAGCCATCCCCATAGGCGCAGGGGCCGGAGTGCTCGTCTATCGGTACCTGATCAACCGGCTCATTGAGGCGGCTACCAACGAACTGGAAATGGAAATGATGTGCCTCCTTTTCACGTTTGGCCTTTCGATCATCATATACGGTACAGCCCTGAACATCTGGGGTTCGGATCTTAGGGGTGTGCCAACACTCATGCCCACTATTTTTCTGGGCACCATTGCTATTCCGTCGTCTCGACTGATCGCATTCGCCTCAGCCCTGTTTCTGGGTGCGCTTTTGTTCGTTTTTCTCAAGAAGACATACGTAGGAAAGGCCATAAGGGCCACTACCCAGAATCGGAACTATGTCATGCTCAATGGGATTGATCCCGTCAAAATATTCCAGATCTCTTTCAGCATCGGTCTAACCTATGCTCTCATGGCTGGAGTGGTAATATCTCTCACCTATCCAATAACTCCCATCATGGGGGTCAACTACTTACTGAAGTGTTTTACGGTGGTGGTGTTAGGAGGCTTGGGCAATCCCTTAGGGGCCTTTTTGGGGGGGTTGATTCTGGGTATGGCTGAAAGCTATACATCGCTCTTTGCCACTTACGCCATATCTCCGGCTATTGCCTTTATCACGCTGATTCTCATTCTGGTATTCCGACCCGGGGGCATACTGGGCACTTTGAGGTGAAAATGAGCCACAAAGGAAAAATTTGGTGGGGAGTGGTTTGGGTAGCGAGTGTCGCTTTCTTAGCCTGGGCGCCCCTCAGCGGCTTCAAGACCATGACCTATTTTTTCCTAATGATAAAGTACATCTGTCTGGCTTTGAGTTTTAATCTCATTGCCGGATATGTCGGTTATATCAGCTTTGGACATGTGGCTTTTTACGGAATAGGAGGATATGTAGCCGCCATATTGGCCTCCAATACAGGACTCGGACAAAATGCCTACCTTTGTTTTTTCTCGGGAGCCCTGGGAGCTTCGGTTGCAGGATATTTTCTGGGCAGAGTCCTGTTGAGACTGAGAGGGGCCTATTTCGCCATTGCCACGCTCGCTCTCAATGAGGCCCTCAAGATTATTATGTTCAATCTTCCTGAAGAATTCAGCGGGGGATCCTTCGGTATCCCTTTGCCCGCCATCCGGAATGCTGAGGCCGCCTATTACCTTATGCTGAGTGTGACGGCCATTTCAATCATTGTGATCTACTACCTGGTGCGATCTAAATTCGGCGTGACCCTGAAGGCTATCAGAGAGGATGAGGATGCAGCCATGGCAATGGGCATCAACGCTCCCAAATACAAAGCGTGGGCCTTTTGCCTGAGCACTTTCTTGATGGGACTCGCTGGGGCTATAGATCTTCAGTTTATCGGTTACATTTACCCAGAAGCGGCCTTCTTTATTGAGGTCAATGTCGAAGTCATTGCAATGACCATGCTCGGGGGGATCGGAACCATCTTTGGACCAGTCATCGGTTCCGTGATCCTTTTCATTATCGCGGACTTCGTCTGGGCTCGCTGGCCCTTTTCCCACCTCATTGTGCTTGGGCTTGTGGTGTGCATATTGGTTATGTTTATGCGAAGAGGGATATTGGGTCTGGCTGAAGACAAGATTCCTGCATTAAGGGGAAGGATAAAATAGGGTCCTACCAGTTTATCCAGGGTGTGACCGCCTCTCGGAGGTTGATTTCTTCAGTCGTCCCATGAAAGGTGACGCGCCCGAATTCCAACACATAAACATAGTCTGTAATTCCTAAGGCCTTCTTCACATTCTGCTCCACCATTAGAATCGTGCGCTTTTCATTCTTGAGTTTCCCTATCTCTTCAAAAATCAGGTTGCGCACCAGAGGGGCCAGTCCGGCGGTCGGCTCATCAAAGAGAATGATTTGAGGGTCAATCATGAGCGCCTTGCCGATCTCGAGCATCCTTTGCTCACCGCCGCTGAGATTGCCGGCATAGACCGAACCCCTGGCGCGGAGAGTAGGATATTTTTGATAAATCCCCTCGATCGTCTGACTGACACGGGACTTATCCCTTTTGAAAAGCCAAGCGCCGAGTTCCAGGTTTTCCTCGACGGTCAAGAAGGGGAAGATACCCCGATCCTGCATGATAAAGGTAATGCCCTTCAAAGGCATGGTAAAGGGCTTTTGTCCGGCAATATTCTCTCCATCCAGGAAGATCCTTCCTTTCAAAGGCCTCAGAAAGCCGAAGACTGTTTTCAAGACGGTTGACTTCCCGGCGCCGTTAGGACCGATGATGGTGGTGATTTTCTCCTCATCGGCCTGTAGAGACACATCTCGAAGTACCATGAGGTCCTGGTAATAACCGACAGTGATGTTTTGCGTCTCGAGTAACACGCTGTTTACTCTCCTAGGTAGGCTTGAATCACCTTTTCATCCATAAGGACAGTTTCCGGCGGGCCCTCCATAAGCTTTTGGCCGAAGTTCAAGACCACGATATGGGTGCACAGTTCTGAGATGGAGCGCATGTCATGGCTCACAATGATAAAGGTCTTCCCTCTTTGTTGATTGAGTTCCTGAACATTCGCAATCAACTGGTTTCTGATTTCAGGATGAACGCCTGCGAAGGGTTCATCCATGAGCACAAGCTGCGGGTCTGTTATGAGAGCCCTTGCGAATTCAAGGAGCTTCTGCTGTCCGCCGGACAGTTCAAAGGCGTATTGCTCTGCCTTGTCTGATAAACCCACGAAATGGAGAAGATCCATGATACGTTTCTTGATCCTGGAGGAACTCTCCTTGAGGAAAATGGTTGGGGCCACCATATTCTCCAAAACAGACATTCGGCGAAAGACCCGGGCGACCTGAAATGTTCTGGAAATACCCAATTGGGCAATATCGTAGACATTCATGTCATTCAGTCTTTTGGTGCGGTAATGGATCTCTCCCCCGTCAGGCTTGTAGACGCCGTTGATCACATTGATCAGCGTCGTTTTTCCCGCCCCATTGGGTCCAATGAGCCCAAGGATGCATTTTTCCGGTATGGAGAATGAAACACCGTATAAGGCCTGCACCCCTGAAAAAGATTTTTGCACGCCATCAATTTGGATAATCGCATCCACATCCATACGCTTTTTCATACAGGAAAATACCCTATCCGTCAATTGAAGATCTGTCTAATTCTGCTATTTGAGTGACAGGGGCCTTACGCCTATCCTGGAATAACCCGCACAGAATAAGGCAAAAGACAGCTTCTAAAGAAGAATACCCACACCCAGAGCCCTCTATGCCAGAGACCCATACGCCCCTCTGATTACCGCGAGAAATCGCCGCCGTGAAGCCTTTTGCAATTCAAGGATTGGTGTGATAAAAGGACGAAATCTATGGATCCGTGTTCATCCGCAAACACCAAGTACTACAGAAACCGCGACAGAGAGTCCCGTCCGGAAGGGCGGGGAGATTCATTCCCGTATGGAAAGCGGCCAGTTCAATGGCTTCGGATCAGGGTATCGGGAACGTGCTGAGCTATCCGGCAGACAGGAGCGAAGTCCATATCATGAACATTCCTTTTATACTGGAAAAAGCGCTGAGTCTTTATGCAAAGAAGGAAGCCATCGTCTGCGGGGAGAGACGATATACTTACGAACAGTTTGCTGATCGAGTCTATCGCCTCGCCAATTTCCTGAAGGGCAGGGGCGTCCGCAAGGGAGACCGTGTAGCCATTTTGCATCAAAACAGCCATGAATTTCTGGAATGCTATTTTGCTACGGCTCAACTGGGCGCTGTTCTCAATCCGCTTAACGTTAGGCTATCGCCGAGAGAGCTGGCATTTATTTTGAAAGACTCGGGCTCCCTTATATTGGCGGCAGCCGGCCGATTCAAGAGGCATCTGTCCGCACTTATGGACTTGGAGCCTGGCGTAGATCAGATCATCTTGACCGGTGAAAGCGGTAATGACGCTTCATTTAAGTTTGTCGGCTATGAAGAGATCTTAAGAGCTGAGGACAACAAACCTCCTGACGTTCCCGAAATATCCGATGGGGATCTGGCCCACCTTTACTATACCAGTGGAACCACGGGCCGTCCTAAAGGCGTGATGCTCTCCCACAAAAACGTATGCAGTCATGCTCTAGCAGCCATTGCTGAATTGAGACTCAGTGATCGTGATAACTGGCTCCATGTCGCCCCTCTCTTTCACCTGGCTGATGCCTGGGCCACCTTTGCCATGACCTGGGTCGGGGGGAAACACGTGGTAATAACCGATTTCGAGCCGCCGGCGGTTCTCTCCACCATACAGGATGAGAAGGTTACGATCACCAACATGATTCCTACCATGCTGAACATGTTGGTCAATACGCCCGGTGTGGGAAGGTACGACTTTTCAAGTCTCCGCGTCCTGCTGAGCGGAGGGGCTCCTATCGCTCCGCAGGTTGTTCGGCGGATCATGGATACCTTTAAATGTGATTATATCCAGACCTATGGCATGACAGAGACCAGTCCCTATCTTACTGTCTCCATTATCAAAGACAATCTCGCCCATCTTCCTTCGGAAAAGCAGTTTTTCTATAAGGCCAAAACAGGCCGGCCCTTTCTGGGCGTGCTTCTGAAAGTGGTGCGAGAAGACGGGACGGATGTCAAAGCCGACGATAGAGAGGTCGGGGAGATCATCGTCAAAGGCGATACTGTGACGTCCGGGTACTGGAGATTTCCCGAGGAAACAGACAAAGCGATTCGCGATGGTTGGCTGTACACAGGAGATCTTGCCGTGATTGACGAGGAAGGATATGTTAATATTGTGGACCGGAAAAAGGACATGATTTTGACAGGCGGGGAAAACGTTTTCTCTACGGAAGTGGAAAACGTCCTTTACATGCACCCGGGTGTGCTCGAGGCGGCCGTTATCGGGGTCCCCGACCCGAAATGGGGCGAGGCTGTGAAAGCGTGCGTGGTCCTGAGACCGGGTCAGGAGGCCACGGATCAGGAGATCATCAGCTTCTGTAAGGACAATCTCGCCCACTATAAGGCACCCAAGAGCGTAGATTTTCTAAACGCCCTCCCCAGGACGGGCTCAGGCAAGATCTACAAGAAGGGATTGCGGGACCCTTATTGGCAGCAGAAGTAAATAAGGATGAATGGGTTGTGGCCAATAGCCTAGCGTTTAATTCTAGCTTGGTTCCAGTGTCGTGTTGCGGAAATATTCAAGTTACTGGGGGAGCCATTCTTGTCCAAAAACGAATCGGTGTTTCATGCGAGGCATGGGGGTCTCTTTTCAAAAACGACTAGCTCCTGAGCAATTCTGGTGAGGCGTGACGGCCAGCTCGTATGGAGGTTAGGGGCGTCCTCTGTCTGTAAATCAGGCTTCGAGATTCATCTTGCCCGGGTTGAGGATGTTATTCGGGTCTAGCAGCGCCTTCAGTGATCGCATGAGTTCCAGGGCGACGGCGTCGTGTTCCAATTTCATATAGGGCGCCTTTGCAAGCCCGATACCATGCTCTCCTGTCAGCGTGCCGCCCATGGCGCAGGTGAGTTGAAAAATTTCTTCTACGGCCTGGCCAAGCCGTCTGACCTGATC
>JASFTV010000239.1:0-5837 GCA_050050615.1 Desulfobacteraceae bacterium | reverse complement strand
GCAAGAAAAAGAGAAGAAAAGGGCCCGGCAAGAGGGCCACATAGTTTGTACGGGTTGAGACCCTACCTTGCCAAATCCATTGACGAAGCCCATCGCATGTGCCGTACAATAGTAAGCCGGCTAGTTTCCATCCAGAAATGGCTCTTGCGGAAAATGAGTACTCGCTAATATATAACGTCAGAAATACGAAGGTCACAGGGCTGTGGAATCTCTTCTTCGATTCCAAGTCTCCCGGCCCCGTCATTTCAAAGACCCCATAACCCTTTGCCCTCTTCCAAATTGGTTTGTTTTCTCATGAGGTGCACTCATATCCCGGAAGAGCCAGGAAAATGTATTTGCCGGTAACAGCAGGACGTCATCAAGAAAGGAGATCTATGATGAGCAAAACGATGAAATCTTTTACGCTGGGGTCTATCGTATTCATGTCTGTTTTCGTTTTTTCACTTCATGCTGAGGTCTTCGGGGGAGCTCAGGAAGAATTTCACAACACCTATACACTTAAACCAGGATCAGCGCTTTCGGTGGAAAACACAAATGGCAGCGTCTCCGTCACTGGGTGGGATGAGAATTACGTCGATGTCTACGCCATAAAAAAAACAAACAAGGACGAGAATGAACTGGAGAAAGTGGAAATCCAGGTTTCAAAGAACGGAAACCTGAGCATTGAAACGTACTATATAGAGAAAAGAGCCAGAGTTTCGGTTGATTACACGATAAAAGCTCCGAAGACCATAGAGGTGACGTATGCGAAGACAACGAACGGTGAGGTCACATTGAACGGCACATACGGCGATACCTATGTAAAATCAACAAATGGTGCCCTCAGGATCGAAAATGCAGATGGTTTCATTGAGGCTCATACCACAAACGGCAATATCACGCTTGCCCGATCAACCGGCATCAAGTCCGCCCGAACAACGAACGGCAGCATTCATGCGACCTTTCTCAAGCTTGCGGGTGATGTTGAAATCAAAACCACAAACGGATCCATCAAACTCACTATCCCGGACGACCTTGATGCGGATGTCGATTTGAAAACGACGAACGGATCCATAAAAGCCAAAGAAATCCCGATAATGCTCGACGAAATATCAAAACGCCGCATTACAGGTAGAATCGGCTCCGGCGGGAAAAGAATGAAAGTAAAAACAACCAACGGAAGCATTACCATAAACAGGCTCCAGCCAGGACCCGACTGATTCAAACCAAGATTTCACTTCTGAAGTCAAGTCCGCCCGCTGTCAGCTGCACATCCCTGTTGATAAGCTTTCGAGATCCTCTACCCTTTCAAGAGCGTGCAGCAGCGCTCATATATCCAGATAAACAGGGGCATTCAGATTCTCCGGTGTGATCTTTCTCTTTCCGTCTTCGATCTCTTTGACCATGGTGACGACAGCGTCGTTCAATGGCGTGGGAACCCCGTGTTCTCGACCTCTATCGCAAATGTAGCCGTTTAGATAATCGATTTCCGTCTTTCGTCCCCGTTCAAGGGACTGAAGACTGGAGGACTTGATCCTGCGATACTTGAAACCGATTGCCCGTATGAATAAATGCCTTCTCAGGTCAGCCACCAGGCTGCGGTGTCCAAGAAACCGGTAATAATCCAGCTTGCCGCCCCCTCCCGGCTCGACCTTTATCCCCATGGCATCAGCGACGGCCATCGCTTCACGCATGAGCCCTATGAAGATGACCCTGGCTTTTTTGAGGGCCAGCAACCCTCCCAGGCTCACGCCGGCCATGACCCCGAGCGAATTGATGCAGGCGTTGATGATCAACTTGGAATACAGCTCCCCCATGATGTTTTCAGAAATCCGCGTGGGGGCCACCGCATCCAGCATCTCTTTCAGCAAGGGCAGCCTTTCGTCCGGCTGATGGTCGATAGGGCCTATCACAATCTCCCCACCTGAAGTAATCTCCAGTTCACCCGGCCCCTGCATCGTCGCCCCCCACGCTACCACGCAGCCCACGACCCGGTCGGCGCCGAGCACTTCGGCAAGGGCCTCCTCACATATCCCGTTTTGAAGGGAGACCACCGCAGAGTTCTCGTGAAGAAAGGGGCGCAGATCGCGGGCCGCCTCGATGCAGTCATTCGCCTTGGTGGCCAGAAACACCACATCCTTGGGTCCGGATAGCTCTCTAATCTCTTTTACCGCCTTCAACGCAATGCGGTGCTCCCCTTTCACCCCGAAGACATGAAGGCCGTCTGAACAGGCACGATCCACAATCTCTTGGTGTTTGCAAACCAACTCCAGATCCCATCCGGCGCGGCTGAGCAAGGCGGCCGTCACCCCACCGATAGCGCCTGCGCCCACCACCGCCATCTTGACGCTTTCTTTTTCCATCAACATCTCTTCCTCTCTTCTCTTTTCCGAAGGATATCCCACAGGAGGGAGGTGAGCGTCACCCTTACAGGCGTGAGTTTGTTTCAGATATTGGGCCTACACCCGCGGCCGCTTCTCTTAATCGAACTTCTGCATTTTCTCCCAAACTCTGCTGACTCTGGCTTGGGTGTTGAGGATGTAGGCGGGTTCCGGCTGTTTAGGCCAGGGCCTGGAATCCCATTCTAACGCCTTCACATGGGCCACTGCTTTCTCTATATCCCCCTTCTCTTTCCGCAAGGTTTCTTCCACCATGGCCACGTATCTATCCGCCTGTTCAAGAGAAAGCGTCGTATGCTTTTTGACATCCCGACCCGTGAAGACGAGTCCATGACCTTGACAAAGGACCTGGGCGTCCAGCCGCGCCAAGGCTTGGAGTGATTTACGGTAGGCATCGTAATCCACTAGAAATTCGGTAAAGATGTAGCCCGAGCCGTCCTCACAACCGACCGCCTCTGAGGCCACGAGGATCTTTTTTTCGGGTACCCAGTAGCTCATGAAATCCCACGTGTGTCCCGGTGTGTGAATCGGCTCAATGTGACAGTTCGAATCGAGTTGGATGATTTGACCTGGCTCAAGCACAATGTCTATGTCGAAGCTTTGGAAGGGCTTCTCATAAACGGCATCCCCAACCATAGGCCGCAGCAAATCCACCGTCTTTTGGTTGAGGTCTCTTATGAGCTCGATCGCTTTAGGCCGACTTAAGATTTGCTTCGTCCTGGCCGAACCAACAACCTTCATCTCTGGCCAGAGTTTCTTGAGGTAGCTTGCCGCCCCAACGTGATCAAAGTGTGCATGTGTCACAAAGAGGTAGCATGGAGAGCGGCTTCCAAGAACCCTCTTGATGTCCTGCTCGTAGGCCCGGGACAACGCGGTGAAGCCCGCATCAAAAAGCGAAGGAGCCGCTCCGTTCAGCATATAGACGGGCGCCTCAGGTCTCCCCAACACATAGAAATCTTCTATTATTTTCCCAGATCGGTCGATACGCATTCATACACCTACGTCTCAGATAAATAGACCGCCTCTTTCCGGCCTTTCTCTTCGTCCACGAAATAGAAGAGGATCGCCCCGATCAGGAAAAGGATCAGGATGGATCCAATACTGCACCGTGAGGCCAGCCGCCCCACGGCTTCGACCTGTTCTGGTGTGGGGGCGGGCGGCATCAACATCCGCCGGGCTGTCAGCCCTACAACACCCATCAGGGCCGGGCCGAAGATCGCCGCGAACTTCCCCAGCATGTTATAGAACCCGTAGAATTCACCAGACTGCTCTTTGGGGATCAGCCGCGAGTAGTAGGAGCGGCTGAGCGCCTGAATGCCGCCCTGAACCAGGCCGATAATGACCGCCAGAACATAGAACTCCCACTTCTTCGTCATCATCACACCCCAGAGGGTGAGGAACATGTAAATGGCGATGGCAAGATAGATCGCTTTGCGCACGTCCCAAAGCTGGCCCAGTTTTCCAAAACCAAGGGCAGCCGGGAACCCCACGAACTGCACAATCAATAGAGCCAAGATGAGATCATTGGCCTCAAAGCCAAGTGACATGCCATAGTCAACGGCCATCCGGATAATGGTGTCCACACCGTCAATATAAAACCAGTAAGCGATGAGAAAAAGAAAGACGGTCTTGAGATGATGCGCTTTCTTAAAGGTTCCTATGAATTGGCGAAACCCATCAGTGGCCGCGTTGCCTCGACCCTGTACGGGGACAGGCGTTTTTGCTTCAGGAACCCAGGCAATGGTTATGACGGTAAAAAGCCCCCACCATAAGGCAACGGATAGAAACGCAAACCTTACCGCCTCGGCCGAGTCCGACAGTCCGAACTTCTGGGGCATGAGGGTCATGAGCACGTTGATCAGGAAAAGCAATCCACCGCCGAGGTAACCCATGGAAAAGCCCAATCCTGACACGTAGTCTACCTGGTCTTCTTTCGCCACATGAGGCAGAAGAGAATCATAGAACACGTTCGCCCCGGAAAAGCCGATGATGCCCATGGCATAGACGAAAATGGCCCACACCCACTCTCCTTTTTGAACCAGGAACAGGCAGGCGGTCATGAGCACACCCAGATACGCAAAAAAAATCATGAACTTCTTTTTCGCTGATCCTCTATCAGCAATAGCGCCCAACACAGGGGCCATCAAGGCCACAAACAGACTGGCGATAGAGTTGCCGAAGCCAAGCTGGGCCGTACTCATATTGACATCCACGCCGTAGCTCCAATACTTCTTGAAGAAAATGGGAAAGAATCCTGCCATGACGGTCGTGGCAAAGGCTGAATTTGCCCAGTCGTACATGGCCCAACCCCACACAGCTTTCCTATCACTATCCATGGGTCTTCCTTCCTACACTACAGCCTGCTGCATCCTCATTCATGTTACCCGTTCCCGTTCAAATGATTGCGGCTTTTACCTCAAGCTGCTGATTGGAGCCTATACCCACAGGGATGAAAAAGCAGGTCTTATCATCAAATAACCAATAAACCACGACCAACGCCCGATCGTGCGTTTTCGCTCGATTGGGGTTGTACTCAACCCATTCAGCTCACTTAGCGTGGCTCCGTGTCTTGCAACGGCGAGAAATCAAAATCCCTCTCGAGAGGCTGTCCAACAACTTCATGTTTCGAAAAAAACGACAATTCCAAAAGGGCCCCGAGCCCAAAAAGTCTGTCACTCCCGCGAAAGCGGGAGTCCATACCGTTTTGAAAACTGGATTCCCGCTTTCGCGGGAATGACACTTCGGTGCGCATCGGGGACTTTTGCATGTAACACTTCACTTTTGCCGAAGTTATCGGACAGCCTCTCGATCTCCCTTTCCGAAAGGGAGACAAAGGCTATTTTCCGAAGCTTTATGACTCAATGGGACCATTCTACTGATGTCAAAGCGCTTTGACAACGATCCGTCAGAACTTGATCCAGACTGATCTTACAGCATGAAGTTCCCCTTGACAAACCTTTTTACAAAACCAAACTTCAGACAAGTTGAATGAGAATAGGTAAAGCAAAGCAGAGCAGCCCTAGCACGGGAAACGTTCTTGATATATCAGCGAAATCCGTGCTATTAAAGTAAAATTCCAACATGAGACCAATTCGAATCATACTGGGGGATATTCCTCTCTGGCGGTGCGCCACTCTTTGCCCAGGAGGCGCGGATTGAAAATAGCGATTGCCGGTGCCGGCACAACGGGGGCCTACCTTTACAGGCTTTTGACAAATGAAGGTTTTCGGGTAGACCTCTATGATAGAAAACGCAAAACCGCATGCGGTATAAATCCTTGTGCATGGGGAACGTCCAGGGGCTTCGCGCAACTCCTGAAGGCGGCTCGGCTCGATCCTGAGAAATATATCCTCGAGCATTGTGATCATTTTGCCATGGATGACGTGTTGCTCAGAGGAGATCTCATGACCTTTGATAAGCCGGAGGTTGTCAAAGACCTTCTCCAAGGGGCGGATATAA
>JASFTV010000238.1:0-5845 GCA_050050615.1 Desulfobacteraceae bacterium | reverse complement strand
CCCGAGATCTCTTCTAGTATCCCTTGATCCATGGTCATTACAGCCTGACACACATCGCGACCCCGACCCTCAAGTCCCAGAGGGCATACATTGCCTTGAAGCACGGCCCTTTTCTCCTTTAGAGAGATGAGCTTGGCAGGAGATGCGGTTTTCTCTGATGCCGCAACAAATGCTTTTATCGCGTTCACAAAATTCCTCTCGC
Organism: Desulfobacteraceae bacterium; assembly: GCA_050050615.1. GTDB lineage: Bacteria > Desulfobacterota > DSM-4660 > Desulfatiglandales > HGW-15 > JASFTV01. The sequence continues at coordinate 5,643 of JASFTV010000238.1, read as the reverse complement.
TCACCCTTGACACCAAAGCTTTTCCTAGGGAAAGGCCCCTTTGATGGCACATGAAGGATATCATCTCCGCCGCCCGCTGACCGAACTGGTCAACAAATTGGGAGCAGAGCAAACCCAGTGTGTATTCGCACTCGCGGAGACGGTTCAGCTCGTATTGGACAGCCATTGGACTCTCCTCCGTATGAGATTTTTTCTTTTCAGCGCTTAGGGCACGGTGTTATCCGTGCAATTTCAGAGTGATCGCTGGCTGGAAGATGAGAATTGACAGAAGGCCCGTCTCCAAGAGGCATGAAGAAGGTCCCCTGCCAAGTTTTCACGGGTGCCACAATCTAAATACCCAGATCACTGGGGAATGGTTTTTCTCCCGAATAGTCGTAAAAGCCCTTTCCGGATTTTCTCCCGAAGTAACCTGCTAAGACCATTTTTTTCAACAGCGGGGGTGGGGCATAACGCTTTTCACGGTACTCTTCGAACATGATATTGGCGATGTTGAAGGTGGTGTCCAGGCCCACAAAGTCCAGGAGTGTAAGCGGCCCCATGGGATGGTTCAGTCCGAGTTTTATGCCTGTGTCGATATCTTCAATAGAGGCGCAGCCTTGCTCCAACGCCCTTACGGCATCAAGGAGGTAAGGAAGAAGCAAGAGATTGACGATAAAACCGGAGTTGTCCTTGGCCAGTACCGCGGTCTTCCCAATCTTCTTGCAGAACGCAAAGGATGTATCGATGGTTTCCTGGCTGGTGGCGATGGTCCTGACGATCTCCACAAGCTTCATGACAGGTACCGGATTGAAGAAGTGCAGACCGCAGAAACGGTCTGGCCTGTTCGTAGCAGCGGCCATAGACATCACCGTCAGCGAAGAGGTGTTGCTTGCCAGGATCGTATTTTCAGGGCACATCTTGTCGAGGGCGGAAAACATCTCGTTCTTGAGCTCCAGGTTCTCGACAACGGCTTCAATGACGAGGTCGCAGTCTTTGAGATCTTCCAAATGAACCGTCCCTACAAGTCTGCCTTGCGTGGCATCCATATCTTCCTGGGAGATCTTGCCCTTTTCCACCGCTCGGCTCAGAGTCTTCTGAATAACGCCGAAACCCTTGTCGATGAATTTCTGGTCTATCTCCCGGACCACTGTTTCAAATCCCGCTTGTGCGCAAACCTGGGCAATACCTGCCCCCATGAGTCCGCATCCAAGGACTCCAACTTTCTTAATTTCCATCTTTCTTTTTCCTCCTTACTTCAGATTTTATTTTGTATGGCTGGCAGATCTATACAGCAAACCCGTCGGCTTCGTCAATTCATCTCATTTCCCCTGGAAGATCGGCTTCCGTTTTTCCAAAAACGCCCGAACCGCTTCCTTATGGTCTGCTGATTTCACGGCTCTGGTTTGAAGCTCCGGTTCAAAATCGAGGGTATGATGCAGATCCCCGCTGCATGCCCATAAGAATGCTTTCTTGGACAGCTCAAGGGCAATTTGAGACTTTGAAGCCAGCGTCTTCGCCAGCGCGAAAACCTCCTCCATGAGCTGATCCCGGGGAACCACCCGATTCACCAACCCGATCCGTTCAGCCTCTTGAGCATCGATCCTTCCGCCCGTTAATGTGAGCTCCTTGGCCCGCGCCGTTCCGATGAGCTGGGGCATGAGGAAGACTCCCCCGAGATCGGGGATCATGGCCATATTGACGAATTCTTCCCCCAGAATTGTGCCTTCCGCTGCGATTCGTATGTCGCAGCAGATGGCCAGATTCAACCCGGCTCCGAGAGCGTATCCATGAATCGCTGCAATGACGGGTTTGGGCAAGGCCTGAATAAGCCGTGCCGTCTCAATATACCGCCTGATATTCTGCTTGCACTCCAGAGGAGTCGCATCCGCAAGATAGTCCAGAAGGGACATGTCTCCCCCTGCACAGAACGCGCGGCCGGCCCCTGTGAGAATTACGACCCGGATCTCTTTTCTGGCACAGTCGTTTTCAAAGACATGCACCAGCTCCAAGAGGGTATTGTGGGATAATGCATTCAACTTCCTTTCCCGGGATAACGTAACGGTCAGTATGCCCCGGTTCTCACTGAGAAGCAGATCTTCGTAAGCCATGGCACGTTCCCTCGCTTTTCCATGATAGCCTTCTTAGCAGCGGACCAGCACGGCGGAATCGACCCATCCGAGAACCTTTCTCATGAGGTGTGCCAGTTCACCATTGGTTGCATCACACCGTGCCGCCTCTATCATTCTTGGAATGAGACTGTGATCATTGTCGCCGTCATTGAAGCGCCTGGGCGCCTCCTCCAGATCTTTCATGGCCTTGTTATGCCTTTTTCCATCCCGCCCCTTTTTGTAGGCGATATCTCCTTCTTCCTGAATTCGCTCTGTTTCCGGATCGATTCTGTAGACCGGCACCTTGTGCTCCTCTTCCATGACGTATTTGTTCATCCCCACAACCACCCGTTTGCCCCGGTTCCCCGCTTCCTTCCATTTTTGGGCGGACTCCTCAATAAAAGAGCGAATGTATCCAGACTCCCAACAGTCCACAAATCCACCCCTTTTCTCAATCTCCTGGATCAAATCCATGGCCCTTTTCTCAATCTCATCCGTGAGCCACTCCACATAGTAAGACCCGCCCTGTGGCCCCCCTGTCTGAAGGGTCAACCCCCCCTCCGTTGCCATGTCATAGACAAGGTTATAGAAAGGCTTTCCGAATTACCCGGTCATCCCCTGTTCCCGGAGATAGTCCATGCGGGCACGGTCCTCCTCAGGGGTCCCGCATCCAATGACCGGCTGGTTGGTCCAGGGCATGAACTGATATCCCGCTGGATAGTTCCTGCGGGTATAGGGGAAATGACCCGGACCCCAATTTCCGAATAGGGGACATAAGCCACGTCTTTCGCGGTATAGAGGGGTTTCAGGGGAATGCCCGAATAGGTCTCCGGAGCGTATGCCTTTTCGACCAGTAATTTTTCCTAGACCCTTCTGAACTGCGCCTCCCACTCTTCCTTCAGTGTCCGGTCTTCATCAAGAGTCTTTGGATCAAACATACCCATCTCCGCCATGCAAGGGACCGGGCTTTGCCAGCCATTTCCCTAGCCTGGGAACGCCACTGAAAAATGAATGGCCCTACCCTTCCGGCTGGAGGGCAGGGCTTCATGATTGACCCTTAGGGGAAATTGATTTCCCTTAGGGGCTCCGCCTCCATTCCGCGCTAAAGGGCACCGTCATGGAGCCCACGTCGCTATCCACATAAGCCGTGCCCTCCAGTTTCCAATGGGCATTCTGGTCTTTTATGGCATTTGCGATGTCGCCAAAGACTTTCGCCCCTTCTTTAAGATTGAGCACAGCAGAGGAGAGAAGCAGATTTACCGGTCCCATTTTGGCGTTCAGGAAATAAGTTTTTCGTACCTGTACCTCCCCATTCGCCGGGATGTATATGCCTTCAGGCACGGCCAGGACGCCAAGCCTTTTCCCTTCTACCCTTACCGTCCATTCCAGTTGATCGACGAGCACAAGTACCGAATTGGGATTTGAAATGGAAAAGAGCATGTCTACAACGATGGGTTCCTTGGCGGGCTCTTTCCCCACATAGATATTCTCCATATCCACCACCGCAATGTTTAGGGGGACGAGGGCTTTTTTTTCGGAGGCCTTGACCTCACCGGCAAAACCCAATGCCAAAACGATACATCCAGCTAAAAGCAAGATCTTGTTTGCCATAGATCTACGCATTTCTTGCCTCCTTTCTTAGGCTTGGTTCAGGAATCGGATTTATCCCAACCATCTCTTACGTCGCTTATAGTGTTTGATTTCTCTGTAGCTCTTCTTACTCCCCACCTCACTCAGTCCCAGATAGAATTCCTTGATATCCTCGTTCTCTTTGAGTGATTGACTTGGTCCATCCAGAACGATTCTGCCGTCCTCCATAACATACCCGTAATGGGCGATATCCAGGGCGGCGATGGCGTTCTGCTCCACCAGCAGAATCCCTCTCTTCTCTTCAGCATTGATATGCTCAATGATGTCGAAGATTTCGTCTACCAGCAGCGGGGCCAGACCTAACGAGGCTTCATCAACGAGCATCAATTTGGGCTCGGACATGAGCCCACGGCCAATGACCAGCATTTGCTGCTCGCCCCCGGAAAGGTAGCCGCTCGTCTTATTTCTGAGCCGCTCCAGGATGGGGAAATACCTGTACACCTTCGCCAGGTCTTCCTTGACCTGCTCCCCGAACCTGCGGAGATAGGCCCCGGTCATCAAGTTCTCTTCCGCGGTAAGATGCTCAAAGATGGCACGCCCTTCTATGACTTGCACGATCCCCTTTCGAACAATGTCCTGAGGATCCCTATTGTCTATGCGCTCATCCTCGAAATAGATGGCCCCGTCCGTGACCTTTCCCAATTCAGTCGCCAAGAGACCCGAAACGGCTTTGAGGGTCGTGCTCTTACCGGCGCCGTTGGCGCCGAGAAGGGCAACGATCTTATCCTCAGGCACCTTCAGGCTCACTCCCTTGAGAACCAGAATGACGGTACTGTACCGGACTTCGATATTCTGTATGTCTAACATCTGCTTTGTTCCTCTGGGCCCCGGGATAAGGGACTACAGACTCCTCAGGCCCGTAAACGGGAATAGCCACTAGGGATTCATATCCGGCGCCTCGCGCCAATCTGTAATGGGCACCAATTTGCCATTCTGCCATTGCACCATCCTCAATTTGTCGTGACTGTGTCGCGCGGACGAGTAAGTCACCGGAGCGGTCCAGGCATCGAAGTCCTTCAGGCTTTCAAGGGCGGCAGAAAGGGCATCGGAGTCCAAGTTATCCCAGCCCACCTTATTAATGGCCCTTTTGTAGGCTTCCAGAACGGTCATGGTTCCGCAGACCATCTGCGGATACCCGTAAGCCATGTCCTCCGGTTTCCGGTTGTTTTCACGAAAGAGCTTTATCCAAGTAGCATCCGGATCCTCGTGAAATGTTCTGTAGGAGTGGATACTGATAAAGCCTTCGGCGTCATCCCCGGCAAGACGCTTCAGAAACACGTCACCCGTAGGACAGGAGCCGGCGTATTTGATCTTCTCTTTGAGCCCAAGCCTGGCCATATCTTTACAAACCGTCGCTGTCTGGGGGGCCAGCCAACTGGAGAAAATCCAGTCGGCCCCGGCCTTCTGGAGGCTAAGTAACTGGGTGCTTACATCGATGGGGGCTACGGGGGCGAACTGAAAAGGCTTGATGATGTCCACTTTTTTCTCTTCCGCATAGGCCATGGTGACATCGCTCTCGAAACCTCGGCCAAAAGCTGTATCCCAGGTAAGAATGCCCACCTTCGGATTTCTACCCGTCTTGCCATAGTCCCAGGTCTCGGATACATAGTCCACGAAAAATCCGAACTGGTCAGGGTAAGATGCCATATTCCCAAAGACGTACTGTCCCACAGGGTGACACACCTTGGCACTTGCCCCCCAGGAGTAAAGGATAATCTTTGATTCCTCAAAAAGGTGCCTCAGGGCTTCCGCCTCTCCGGTCTGCGCAATAACAATCAACAGGGGCTTGGGTTTCGCCTGCTTGAAACGGCGGAATATGGATGTGGCTCGCGCCAAGATGCCGCCGCTGTCAGCCCATTTGAGCTTGTATTCGGCACCCGGGATAACCTTGTTCTCTTTCCAGTAT
>JASFTV010000237.1:0-5851 GCA_050050615.1 Desulfobacteraceae bacterium | reverse complement strand
CCCCGATACAGAGGGTGATGGGCTCCCGATGGAAGATAGACTGGATACAATCGCTGATCCTTTGGAGCCGATCAATCGGGTTTTTTTCGAATTCAACGACAAGCTCTACTTTTGGTTCCTAAAGCCTGTGGCCACCGGTTACAAGGTTGTGGTACCGGAACCCGCAAGGGTAAGCGTGCGAAACTTTTTTCAAAACCTGAGCTTTCCTGTCCACTTTCTCAATTGTTTGCTCCAGGGCAAAGTCGAGGGGGCATTCATGGAAATGGGCCGTTTCCTGCTGAACACAGCTGTTGGTGCAGCAGGCCTTATTGACGTGGCCACAAAATCTGGCATGTTCAAGAAATACGAGGAAGACTTGGGTCAGACCTTCGGATTCCATGGTTTGGGGCCGGGTTTGTATATCAACTGGCCGGTTTTCGGACCGTCCAGCCTGCGGGATACGATTGGGATGGTGGGCGACGGCTTTCTTGAACCTCTGAATTATGTGGACCAGGCAAAATACCGTGCGGCAATTCGAGGGTTTCAGGTGATCAACCAGACCTCCTTGACCATCGGAGACTATGAGGATCTCAAGAGGGCTGCCCTAGATCCTTACATCGCTCTTAGGGATGCCTATTACCAGAACCGTAAAAGCAAAATAAAGGAATAGCCCATAACCAAATCTATAGAAGGTTCCCGCTTTCATAAAGGGGCTCACAGGGCTAAACAACAAGTGTGGCGCTTGCGAGGACATCAGAGAAATTTTGATATGGAGATGAGGAGGACGGTAGATGGCAGGACAATCAAAGATGGACCCTGAGATGTTCTCCATGGTTCTTGAAACCCTTAACAAACTGGAAAGAGAGAAGCTCACCCTGGAGGCCAAGTTGGAGATGGATCGGGAAGGGGATTTTCCCATGGAACTCATCCGTTTCATGCTGGGGCCGGAAATCGCCCTTCATCTCATCTTTATTCCGGAGGAGTATGGAGGACTCGGTGCCGGGGCGAGAGAAATTGCCATCATTTCTGAAAAAATGGCAAAGATAGACTTGGCTATCGCCACGTCATTCCTGGCCATATGCCTGGGCATGGACCCGATCATGGTGGGAGCCACCCAAGAACAAAGAGATAAATGGATTGGTAAGATCGCCACCGAAGGTCTCATTGTGGCTTATGGGGTAACTGAACCTGAGGCAGGATCCAATGTTCAGGCTCTTAAGACCCGGGCTGAGAGGGTTTTGGATGAGGAAGGAAACGTTAAAGGGTATGAACTCAACGGTCAGAAACAGTTCATCACCAACGGCGGCGTTGCAGCCCTTTATACCATTCTTGCGGATACACCTGGGGGCCCCTCCTTTTTCGTGGTGGAGGGAGGGTGTGACGGGCTGTTCCCTGGTAAACACGAGGATAAACACGGGATAAGGGCTTCTGATACCTGTCCGCTGAGCCTGGATGACCTTTTTGTGCCGGTCGAAAATCTCGTTGGTGGCATTGAAGGTCAAGGCCTGAAACAGGCCAATCAAGTATTCGGTTATACGCGACTCATGGTAGCCACATTCGGTCTTGGCGGTGGAATGGCCGCTCTGGAAAAGGCGGTCACGTATGCAAAAGAAAGAGTGCAGTTTGGAGGACCCCTTATCGAGAAACAGGGTTACACCCACAGACTTCTTGTGCCAAACGCCGTGCAATTGGAAGCTGCAAGGGCCTATATTGAGAAAACGGCCGAAAGGTTGGACGCCGGTGAAGAGGACCTCCAGGTGGAGGGATCAATTGCCAAATATTTTGCCACCGAAGCCGGCGACGCCATGGCCAACAATGCCATTCAGGCCTTAGGGGGGTACGGCTATATGCGTGAGTTCGAGGTGGAAAAGATCAAAAGGGACATCAAAATTACCACGATCTTCGAGGGAACCAGCGAGATCCAGCGAAATATCATCTCGACCTTCCGCCTGAGAGATACCGTGCGTTCCAAGGGCCGGTTCTACCTGGATATGGCCGAAGGATTGGAAAGGCTGCCAGCAGGGTGTGGGGCACATTTACTCGCCCGTGCTATCCGGTTAATGAACAATGTCATTCCTAACGCAAGGAGGTTCAAATTAACCAGGTCGCAATATGTTATGTCTCTCGTGGCCGATATGGTAACCTGGTGCGAAGTGGCTGAGGCTCTTTGTCAAAAGGCGGCCAGTTATGAAGGAAAGGAGAGATCCCCGGACTTCATGAACGCTGCGACCCGCCTGTTCGCCAGGGAGACGGCGGAGAAGGTGTACCTCAATACCCTTAAAATAGCCCGTGGATGTGATCAGAGCATGGATGAGGTCCTACAAGAACTCAACCTATTGGAACTGGGCCAAGCCATGGGGGACCATTTGAAAGATATGAATGAGGTTGCAGCGGAGTTGGATCGGGTAATGTGAGAAGAGCGGCCCGGAATCAGCCGAAGGAACTATCATGGCGTGGGTCGTCAAAGATCAACGCCCTGTTCATATCCGCCATCGCTGTCCGAAATAAATGAAAATGCCATGCAAATAAGTTCCGTGGCAAAGGCCCGGGGCACACGTCGGCAGCCTTCCCTGTCAGGTTCTTCAGCGATCTTGCCGGTTCTACATCTTTTTTGAAAAGAGCCATGCGCCTCGAAAAGAGGGGAACCGTTTTTGGATAGGAATGCGGGCATGTAAATCATGTCAAACACGAGACGCCATTATTACCGGGCCAGGACGAGGCCACGCAGGAAAAGGCGCGGTCCGGCCAAGAAAGGCCTTTACGAAAAACCCAGAGTAGACCCCCAACTAAAGCACACCTTCAAGAGGATAGGCATACCTGAGCCCAAGCCTTTCGAAGCTGATCCCTTTCAGCTCGAGGCTTTGGATATGATTGGGCAATGTGACGTCCTCGTCAGCGCCCCGACCGGATCGGGGAAGACCTGGATAGCGAACCAGGCCATTTCTCGTTATCTCTCCCAAGGCCTGAAAACGTGGTACGCATCTCCCCTCAAGGCTCTTTCCAATGCGATCTATCAGGAATTCTGTCAAGAATTTGGCCCGAGTTATTGTGGCATACTGACGGGTGACCGAAAAGAAAACCCGGGTGCACCGATCATCGTAGGTACGACGGAAATTTTGCGCAATCAGCTTTATGATGCGATGCATGAAAGGATCAATATTCAGACAGATCTGGTTATTCTGGATGAAGCGCACTATCTCAGTGACCCTGAACGCGGCGTCGTATGGGAGGAGGTCCTCATCTATCTCCCTCCAAGGGTCAGGCTGATGCTCCTATCTGCCACCATATCTAATGCTGAGGAGATCGCTGCATGGTTGGAGGAGAACCGGGGCACGAAAACCTATGTGGTGCGTTCCAACGAAAGGCCTGTTCCACTGGAAATGCTTTTTCTCTTTCCGGACGGCCTCATTTCACCTCTCGCTGGAAAAAGGGGACTGGTTCCTAGAGTCAAAAAATTCGTTGCCACCACCCAAGGGCGAAAAGGGAGAAAGGGCCCTGGAAAGCTCAATTTTGGGGAGATTATAGGGTGCCTGAGAGCGTTCGATCTCCTGCCTGCCATCTTTTTTCTCAAATCAAGAGCGGATTGTGACCATGCCCTCCTTTCGTGCCATGAGACGGGGAAATCCGATGAGGTGAGAGAACGTTTCAAAAGAGAGGTCAGGGATTTCTTGCGCAAATATCCTCACCTTGAAGGACACCGCCAGATGAAGTCCCTAATGAAGTGCACGGTCGGGTCGCATCACGCGGGTCAACTGCCTTACTGGAAAGTGCTTATTGAGAAAATGATGGTTAAGGGATACCTGGAGGCGATTTTTTCCACCTCCACAGTGGCTGCAGGGGTGAATTTTCCGGCCCGGACGGTTGTCCTGATCCAGAGCGACCGGTACGACGGGCATGAATTTTCGAATCTGACTGCCACGGATCTCCACCAGATGACCGGTAGAGCAGGCCGGAGAGGAAAGGATAAGATCGGCTTTGCCCTTGTGATTCCAGGTCTCCATCAGGATCCTCAACTGATCTATGAACTAAAGGATTCCCCTCCCGAACCTCTCATGAGCCAGATACATATCAACTTTTCCATGACTCTGAATCTGCTTTTATCCCACGCACCGGAGGAGGTGAAACATCTCCTGAATCGCTCCTTCGCCTCTTTTCAGGAAAGGAAAACGGGGTCCCCGGTTTTGGGCCGGTGGGAAGAGATGTTGAAGGCATTGGGCGACATGGTTCCGGAGGGAAAATGCGATACAGCCGATCCCTACGAAATCCTAGAAAATATCGAGAAAAGGGCAGCGCTTCAAAAAAAAGTGAGGAAGCTGGCCAGAGATGTTCGAAAAGAGACCCTCTTGAGGGCGTATAAGGAGTATCTCAAACCCGGGAGACTCTTTTTGCATAAAAACAAGAACATCTATGTGCTCTTTCACACGTTCATGGATAAGGGAAGGTTTATTTGTGCCGCACACAACCTCAGAAAAATGGTTCGGGCCCGTAAGGGACGGATCCGTCTAAGAAAAGTGGAGATCGATAAGATCAAGGCCATTTTGGACTATCGCATTGACCTTCCAGAGGATTATTCCGTCGAGAGACTCGAAGCCCTCTTTGCAGCCATTCCATCGCAAGACCTTACCTTGCTCCAGATCGACCTCAGCGACGTACAGCCCAGCACAGAAGCATCGGAAATAGCAGGGAAGGAGAGATGGCTCAAACAGCTTCCCTGTGATCATTGTGAGCACCTTAAGCTCTGTCATGGGGGTAAGAAAGGTGCGCTCAGTAGTTTGCTTAAAGATTTTCGTTCGCTGGCTTCCCAGATGGAAGGGGTAGGAGGTGGGCTATGGCTCAGTTTCAAACGGCATCTGAGGTTCTTGAAGGATACCGGCTTTGTGGACGAGGAGGATCGATTGACTCCAGACGGCATCTGGGCCTCAAAGCTGAGGTTGGACCATCCTTTGCTGATTGCCGAGGCCATAAGAAAAGGGGGATTTGAAAGCGCCCCTCCTGAAATCATGGCTGGTTGTCTCGCTCCCTTTGTCTGGGATCGAGAACAGGATCTGGAATTAAAGGTACAAAGCCCTTTGAATCTAGAGGGCTTGGAAGAAGCGTTCCACAGGATTCTTAATCACATCGAGGAAATGAGAAGCCTGAAGATAAGGAGAGGGTTTGAGAATCCGCAAATCCTTTTTTGGCCGGCTGTTGCCCTGTATTTGTGGGCCAAGGGGGTTCCGTGGGAAGACCTCTCTTTTTTTATTCCGGTAGACGAGGGGGATTTAGCCTCTTTGATCGTGAGAACAGCCGACCACCTGCGGCAGGTGACGAATCTGGCAGAAACCCATCCTGAACTGGCTTCCGCAGCTGAGAAGGGAATAGCGCATATATTGCGGGAGCCTGTGTTTATTGAATGACAAGGTTACTCTAGGAAATCCAACAACTTCACCATCAAAACATTTTCCAGATAGTTCAGATCCACGGGTTTGGTAATGTAGTCATAAGCGCCCAATTCAAAGGTCTTTTTGGCTTTTTCTAGCTCTGTGACGACGGTGACCATGATAACGGCCACGCTGGGATCAATCTTTTTGATTTCTTGAAGGACTTCTGTGCCCCCCATTCCTGGCATGATCATATCGAGCAATATAATATGGGGCCTAACCTCCTTGAGTTTTTCTAGGGCGCTTGGGCCGTCCAGCGCTGTGTAGACTTCATGACCCTTTGATGTCAGAAACTCATCCAAGACATCGCATGCTTCAATCTCGTCATCGACCACTAAGATCTTTCCCATTGTTCAAGCCTCCTCGAGGTTACATGGTTCCGTCAGTGCCTAAGGGCAGTTCTATGAAAAAGGTTGCCCCTCCACCGTCGTTGTTTTCAGCCCATATTTTTC
>JASFTV010000236.1:0-5868 GCA_050050615.1 Desulfobacteraceae bacterium | reverse complement strand
ATGCCACCCTCTACCAATGCCCGGTGCACTGAACGGATGCCGTCCCTTATGAATTGCGCTCCATCATCCTGAGCCCTTCCATTGACACTGCCTTCCAGGTGGACCATAGAGATCCCGGACTTTGCAACGGATAGGACCCTCTGTTCTACCCCTCTCTCCAGTGGCAGGCGAATGGATATCAAGGCGGAGGGATGGATCCTTCTGACCGTCTTAAGCCGCTTTTCCCAGTCTTCTTTCCATAGGAGCTCTACCAGCTGTATTCGGTTGTCCCCTCTCTCCAGGCCCATGGGTCCCGCGTTGAGGATGGGTATCAGACAAGAGATTAGCTCATCCAATCCCCTGTGTATCATATGATCAGGCAATGCCAGGAAGGTTCCCAAACGCTTTGCCCCTAGAGCCCAACCCTTTATGGTCCTCTCACTGATAGCACCGAAGGATGGAACCCTCAGGATGATGGGTAGAGGAATACTGATCAAAGAAGGCCTATCGCCCCCGAGGTCCCCGCTCTCACCAAAGGTGAGGTGATCCGGCGTCCTGCCCACATCCACAGCAGTGCTGATGTATTCACGGCCATGGATGCCGTCCCTCGTAGGGCGAACGATCTCGGACATGTCCGTCCACATGGCATCAAAGCCTGGGCCACTGAACGGGCCGGGGTAGCCTGCGCCGGATACCGGGATTTTGCCGGTCTCAGCCTGGTACCACAATCTGGCAATAATATCCGCAGTCCAGTGAGCGTCCCCGATCTCTTTGAACTCCGGGTTTACGGATTTATGAATCAACTCCTTTGGGCAACCCTGCACGCACCTCAAGCAGTTCATACACTGATTGTCTATGGAATCGATCATTTGCAGGGAATCAAGGCTTCGACGTTCATACACCTGGTAAACACAGCGCTTCTTCACACAGACGTTACACTTGAGGCAACCCTCTTCCCAGGCGATGATTCCTGACTCTGTCACTGCTTTGAAGCGGTGGGGAACCGCTTTGGTATGGATCATGTATTTGCGAGGCATAAGAAGACCATCCCTAGCTAGAGTTCACTCGTTCATGGTTTAGCGGCCTTTTGGGAGACTTCTTGGATAATCCTCCCTTTCTTGGAGTAGTGGCCCGCCCTGGCGCCACACAGGGCATGGAAATGCCCCTTAGCCTAGCGCTCTTGTGCCGGGCCGTTTCCGGCCAAGATACCCCACCAGGTCTGGGCCAGGGAGTAATGGTAACCATTCGTTCTTTCCAACACGCCAATACGCCATCACTTTATTACTCCAGCAAGAATTAGCCTGCGTAAAGCAAATGGCGTCGAAGTTCAGGAAATTCGGACTCTCCATCCCCGACCTCTACGGTCTCGGCAAAAGTCCTGCTTTTTCCACGATCTCCGCGACCTTCTCTTCCCATTCGATGGCCATCACGTGAACGCCGCGAACGCCCGGCATCTCTTTCAACCTTTGGATGGTTTCCACACATATCTCGATCCCTTCCTCCCCTTGTTTCTTGATGGGGAGGCTTTCCAGCCTTTTGATCGTATCATCAGGGATATCCATCCCTGCCACTTTGCTTTTTATATATTTTGCCATCCCCGCCGACTTTAGGGGCGTAACCCCTCCAAGGATATAAACCTTCTCAGTGAGGCCTCTTGCCTTGGCCATATCCGTCCATCTTTCAAACCGGTCCAGATTGTAAATACACTGGGTCTGAATGAAATCAGCGCCTGCTACGATTTTTTTGGCCAGTCGGACAACCCTGAACCCTAACGGATCCCCAAAGGGATTGGCGGCTGCACCGATGAAGAGATTCGGGGGTTTTGTCAGGGGTTCACCCCCCAAAATGACCCCGTCATCCCGCATCGCCCTGACCACCTGAACAAACTGGATGGAATCCAGGTCAAACACACCCGCCGCATCCGGCTGGTTCCCGAAACTCTGATGGTCGCCCGAGAGACACAGAACATTGTTGATGCCCAGGGCTGCTGCGCCAAGTATGTCTGACTGGAGGGCGATCCGATTCCTATCCCTGACCACTACCTGCAAGACAGGGTCCAGGCCTTCGGATTTCAAAAGGCTGCAGGCAGCGAGACTAGACATTCGAACAATGGCCGTCTGATTGTCCGTGACGTTGATAGCGTCCACCTTTTCCCTTAACAACGCAGCCTTTTCAGTCACCGCTTCAGGATCAGCGCCCTGGGGCGGACCACACTCCGCGGTTACGGCAAACTCACCCTTATCCAGAACCTCTTTGAGCCGGCTCATCCTTTCTACCTCTGTTGATCTTCCCTGATAATCTTTCTGGGACCCCTTCCCTGTTTTCTGGACCATGCTTTTGGAGGGTAGATCTTTTCCAGTCTGTCCAAAGCATCAAAGCTCTCCAGCCTACCGATAATGAGTTGCCAAGCACATGGCACCTCTGAGTTGACCTCACATCTTCCCGCCATCGATCCCCCGCAAGGACCATTCAGCAGTTGCTTAGAACAGCGTGCTAAAGGGCAAACGCCGCCGAAGAAATAAAGGATGCAGTCACCACAGCCCAGACAATTTTCCACCCAGTAGCCCTGATCTTTTGTCTCCCCCAGGAATTCCGTGTTGAGCGCAGGAACAAGGGGGACCTCGGAGAACATGTCCGCAACAGCTTGTACACCGGCTCCGCATCCCAAAGAAAGAATCACATCGTACTGATCGATAACATCGTCCAGCTGTATGACGAAGTCCTTGACACACTGACGATCCAGTGTCTTTTCTTCAATGAGGAGATCCCTTCCTTCCATCTTGGCTGCCATCCGCAAAGTTGCAGCGAGCATTCCTGTCTCTTTCTCCCCACCGGCGGCACATTCAGCCACACAGGAGCCACAGCCCACCACCAGAATTCGCTCGTAAGGAGCGATCACCTCCTTTATCTCATCAATGGGCTTCTGTTCTGCTGTGATCATGATTTGTCTCCTTTTTTCTCTTCTTGACCTTTTCCCTTTCCACCTGCGCTCAAAACGGGCGAAGGTTTCAGTTCCGCGATCAGGCCCATAATCTCACCCACCAGTACTGTGAGCGACTTTGAATTCTCCTTCTCATTGATCACGATTCCCACCCTCGCCTCTTCGAGACCGATAGCGGCAATCGTATTTGTGGTCAATCCAACCCTTTTTCTTGCTCTCAGATTCCCCTCAAGATACCGACAAGCCCCTTCAGGGCATGTAATCACATACGCAGCATCCGCAAACTCTTCCAAAGCCCTGAGGAGGTGGAGAGGCTCCAGCCTCCCGCTGCAGGCAATGGGGTACAGTCTTAACGATGGTCCATACGCCTTCTCCAGGACTTGTCTATCCTGAACACCGCTTTCAGGAACATTCTGGCAATAAAAGAGCGCCAGGGTATGCTTTGTCTTGCCCGTCATTTCCGGATATGGTCCTTCATCGTTATTTGGGGGGAAGTGCCCGGGTTTTCGTTCTTCGCAGGAATCTAGCGAAGCTTCGCCTCAAACCGACGAGGCGTCTGCTCAGGATGGCCTCTCCCCTCAAAAAATCCTGGCCCAGACCTGGCATTAACCGAGATATTTTGCCTGGTCAAATTGCCTCATAGCAGAGAGACAATTGACGGGCTCATGCTATCGCGCCAGGGCGGGCTTGACATAAATGTTAAGATCTTTGCCTATGAAGACGGCTAGCGCAAATAACTTATTTAAATCACAACGACCGGGGGCCGCCGGGATTGAAGTGTGTCACATTATTGGCAATACGCAATACTGGATGCAGCGTTTCAACCGGAAAGCCTCTTATCCCATCCCAGGGAATTCCAAAAAATAAGGCGTCCCTCTTCTCATAGAAGCAGACGCCTTTGTCGTATACGGTCAAAATCTCCGTACGTCTTTGTGCGGAATTAATGTCTAAACTATTATATTGCCTCGTTTTGTCAAGCCTTTTTTGGCAGGATCGTCTCATTTTGAGGCATCGATTTCCTGGAGAACCCCTTTCAATCAATCATGGGTGGAAGATCATCTTCGATCCCCCAGAAACCACGGCACCGCTTCTATACATGACTTTGGCAATGGGCGTGCCATTCTCCTTTGGTTTGTAAGTCCCTCATTTCATGAGTATTTTTTGACTCGCCCTGGATTACGGGCTGGATTGGGTTACAATTCTGTAGTATCATCCCGGAGTGGATGACAAAATAGTATTTTCTCCGGCTCTCTTTTTGGTTGAAATCTCTTGACATTTCTTGCCCTTGCCGTCTTCTCTCCCGCCTTTCCAAAAGGCCTTTTGGATATTGAACGGCGAGTCTTTGCTGAGCATACTTTAGATCTGTTTTCAACGAGAGCCGGTCCTTTGTGGGAACTGGTCGAGATCTGAAAAATGAATGGCAGAGAGGGAAAATTGGATTGATTGCGTCTCGTCAATGAAGTATATGATAGGGCTCATTTTAGGCCCCTCTTTTGCAGAGCCTCAAGGATTTGGCGATCATCTGAATGCGCTGAAACCCCCAACGCCCGGAATTAATGTCGTCGGGACAGGAACCAACGCATGGAATGGAGAAATAGAATATTTTGCGGAGACTTAACCCCTTCCCATACAGGCAAAGAGGTCTTGCTCATGGGGTGGGTGGATGCTATTCGGGATCATGGTAACCTTCTTTTCATTCATCTCAGGGACATCAGCGGGATCATCCAGGTCGTTTTTGATCCCAAAGTAAGCCAGGAAAGCTGTGAAAAAGCGGCCTCCCTGCGACAGGAATACGTCGTAGAGGTTCGTGCAAGGGTCACCCTGAGGCAAAAAGGCACAGAAAACCCGAACCTGTCTACCGGAGATATCGAGGCCTTTGCCGAGGATATGAAGATACTTTCCGGTTCGAAAATGCTTCCCTTCCAGATCTCAGAAAAAGCGATGGTCTTCGGAGAGGATATCGCCGCCAGCCCTGAAAATGTGGATGAGGACCTCAGGCTCCAATACAGATATCTCGATCTGCGCCGTCCTTCCATGCAGGATCTTTTCATCAAACGCTCCGAGATCATGAGATGTATCCGGGATTGCCTTGAAAAGATGAATTTCATTGAGATAGAGACGCCTTTTCTTACGAAGAGCACCCCAGAGGGCGCCAGGGATTATCTGGTTCCGAGCAGGGTGCACGAAGGTAAGTTTTACTGCCTCCCCCAGTCACCACAGCTTTTCAAGCAGCTCCTCATGATCAGCGGCATGGATCGTTACTATCAGATCGTCCGGTGTTTCAGGGATGAGGATTTGCGCCCGAACCGCCAGCCTGAATTCACGCAATTGGATCTGGAAGCATCTTTCATTGATGAGGACTTCATCTTTGAAGTGGTCGAGGAACTGACGGTCAGAATGTTCGCTTTGGGAGGCATTGATCTCACCAGGCCTTTTACGAGGATGACTTACCGAGAAGCGATGGACCGGTACGGCACCGACCGCCCTGATCTTCGCTTTGACATGCCCCTTGTAGATGTCACAGACATTGTCCAGGAGACGAGGTACTCTGTTTTCCAGAAAATCGTTCGGCAGGGAGGGCAGGTTAAGGGCTTCTGTGTCAAGGGACAGGCTTCTGCACTGAGCAAGAACGTGTTGCAAAATGAGTATGCCCTGAAGATAGCCCCTTCTTTCGGGGCCAAAGGGATGACCTGGATGAAAGTCATCAGCGGAAGACTGGAGTCCAATATTGTACAGTTTTTCAGCCAAGCTGAACAAGACAGCTTCAGGAAACGTTTTCGCGCAGATGATGGGGATGTCCTGATCATGGTTGCCGATACCTCGCGCGATCAGGTGAACAAGGTACTCTCCGGTCTTCGCCTGCATCTCGCTGATAGGTTGGGTTTGATCCGTGAGGATCGCTACTGCCCTGTATGGGTGACCGACTTTCCCCTATTCGAGCTCAAGGA
>JASFTV010000235.1:0-5879 GCA_050050615.1 Desulfobacteraceae bacterium | reverse complement strand
CGAACTTGAGTTTGAAGGTCTTTCCGCCAACAGCCAGACCGATCAACTGGTGACCTAGACATATTCCGAAAATCGGTCTCTTCCCGATTTGATCCCGAATGGTACGCACTGCATAGGGGACCGCTGCAGGATCTCCAGGCCCGTTACTTAAAACAAGGCCGTGGGGCTCAAGCCTGTCTACAGTTTCAGAATCTGTATTTGCGGGAAGGAGCAGAATGGTACAATCCCTTCTCTCCAGGGATCTGAGTATATTATACTTAACCCCGTAATCCATGGCGACTACCCGCCATCGATCCGGTTCGTCGGGCCACTGAAATTGATCGAGCGCCTGACCGAGTGGACATGGCCTGCCATTTTCCCACAGAAAGGGGACTGGGCAGGTCACTTCTTTAACCAGGTCTTGACCGAGCATTTCAGGGGATTGCCTCGCCTTCTCCACCAGGGAATCCGGGTCCGGATCCATGGTGGAAAGGGCAGCCCGCATCGCGCCGGCTTCTCTGATATGTTTGGTTAGGGCCCGGGTATCAATCCCTTCGATGCCAGGGACCTGATTCGCCTTTAGATAATCAGCCAAGGCCTTCTCAGCCCTCCAGTTGCTGGGGTATTCCTGATACTCCTTCACCAAAAGGGCTCTCACCTGTATTCGCTCTGATTCGACATCTTGATCGTTGATACCGTAGTTCCCGATCAGTGGGTAGGCCATGGTAACCATCTGGCCACAGTAAGACGGATCCGTGAGGATCTCCTGATAACCGGACATGCCCGTGTTGAAGACCACTTCCCCCACGGCTTCATAATGGCCGGTGAAAGAACGGCCTTTGAAAATCCTGCCGTCCTCCAAGGCTAACAATGCTTTTGGGTATTCCTGCTTCATCTCTGAAACCGCAGATGCCTGCGGATTCTCATCCACGTCATACTAAAGTCCCTATCCTTTGCTCATTGCTGGTCCACAAACCGTTGTCCTACTTTCTCCCCGCTCCTCAAGCCCGTCTTCCTCGAATTCGTCTGACGCCTTTGGCATGACCTTGCGGTAGACCTCCAGGGGACTCCATGAATCCCCATCAACCCTCAAGAGATCTTTTTGAATCGATATCCCGAACAGCCTTTCATTCTCCTGAAGATAAGGGAGGATCAAATCCCAGTCCTTTTCTTGTAGCGAAACGATTTCGCCGCCATTCAATTGCTCCTCGTCAATCAAGTCAAAGGGATCGCGAACGTAGATAGCCCCTCCGGATCCCAAAGAGAAGAGATTGGATCCAGGATATGGGGTGGGCTGGGGCCTCACATTTCCATTGGTGTCAAATTCCACGCCGTTTAAGATCACGAAGCCGCCACCATTGAGCGGGTCTCCGGCCATAAAGGACTCAGCAAGATAGTCCAGACAAGTGCCGTTGATCACGACACGTGGTTGACCCACGGCATTGATGAGGGGCCTCCCTGCTGCATTTCCCATCACATAGATCTCCCCTCCCTTCGCACCATATAGAAATGTCTGGCCTATATCCCCGTATATAACCATCTTGCCTGATTTCATAATCTGACCCAACTGATCCTGTCCGTTGCCATGGACATAGATGGAGAGGCCGTCGATGCCGGAGCCCAGATAGTCACCACAGCTGCCGTAAACGTCGATCCGAACACCGCCGGAATCCGGACCAAATCCACATCCGTGGAAACGCTGACCCTTAAGTCCGAACACGATAAATCGTCGCCACCCTCTGTAGAAAGCCTCGGCCATCAGACGGCTGTCACAATGATCTCCTTCCGGCGGAAACAGTGAAGCATCGATAATAAGGACTTTCTCGTTATAGGAAGGGCCTCTGAAGAATTGGCGCGTCTCCCAGTCGATCAAACGGTAGCTGCTCTTTCCTTCTGAAAATCCCCCCAGCCCGCCTTTCCTAAAGGGGGGTGTGGGGGGATTCGCTTCAAGCGACGGAAGATGTCGAAAAATTGTTTCAAGGGTTTGATAGATCATCTGGAGGATGGAGCGCCGTTTCTTGTCATGGGTCGGGTAGCGCTGATCCAGCATTTGGGTCAGGGCAGAGAGCGCGACCTCAAAATGTGCGTCCCCTTTCAGGGCCCACGCCTTAATTTGGCGCAGACAGTCCATGAAATCAGCATAGTCCCAAATTCTGACCCCGTCCCTAAGATACTCGAACAAGAGGTCCGGCCGTTGAAGTTCGAAGAAAGCGGATATGTCAAACCGCTCCCGATCTTCGTCTTCCAGCATGTAGTAGACGCGGCCTGGAAGATAGGGGATCTGACCTTCCGGTGCTTTGATTTCTCGGCCGAATTTGTCTACACAGCTGAGATGCCGCTCAAAAGATTCCGACCCGTTCTCACCCAGGTTGAAAATAAAAGCACCTCCGTCGGTGTGACTTCCTCCGCGGGCGTTCCAGTATAGATCGGCCAGAGTCCCAACACGGGGATCTTCGTCGGACAGACTCCTTAGCGTGGCATCAATGGCCTGTTTCTCGGAGCATATGAGCCCCAACTGAACTTGACCGTCATGAAGAGCAAAGACCTGGGGTCTGAGCATGGATGTATCCGTAATGCCGATGAGTTGGAGCCGCTGGTTTGCGACGTCATTCCGTGCAATAATAAAAAACCAGGGACCGTCCGGGGATCCGTGGATGTGGGTAGCTTGGATGGCCCGGTATATCCTCTGCTTTTCGGCTGGCAACAGATCAAAATCCCTCTCCATGGTGGGCGCCAAGGCCTCGATCACATATTCCAGAGGATAGCCGTATGTGCGGCTATAGAGATCAAAAAGGAGGGCAGAGACCTCCGTATCGGTTAAAAAGAGAGGGTGTATATTTCGCTGCCTCAAATATTCAACGACACAACGGTAATTGGCAAAATCTCCATTATGGACAAGGACCTCATTCAACCCAATGAAAGGATGCGCTCCAGCTGGGTGCCAAACCCTCCCCTTTGTGGGATACCGCTGGTGTGCGATCCAGATGTATGCCTTAAAATCATCCAGCTTGTAGTACTGCACCACCTGCTCGGCATAGCCGACGATTTTCAAGATAAAGAAGTTTCGGCCATGGGACAGTACAAAGGCTTGCTGTTTTCCTAAGGCATCATAGAAGGCCTTATTGAGCTTAAAACTGTTCTGAAAGACAAACTCATCCTCTGCCTGCCGCCGGTTGATTCCTTCCATCCCGTTTTGGGATACGAATGTATCAAGCGCATCCCTTTTGACGCGGACAAAATAACGCCACACGTCGGGGGGTCGGACCTCAAGTCCAGGGATATCCCGGTAATCGTCAATGTGTGGAATCTGTTCTGAAAAGTGGACGTCAAAGGATGGCTCAACAAAAAGCCTCTCCACATCATCCATGATCCCTTGCTCTAATACGGCAATCTGGAGGATATAATCCTTTTCCAGGATCTCCCTTGATACGCCAAGCATGCGATGGTCAAAACCCATGGCCGCGATACCACCGCCGCGACCGTTTCCGCGGTTGTGCATCTGTCTGGAAGGCTCAAAGATGTGTTTTCCCCTCACCGGGGTACTGCAGGCAAATCCGGTCACCCCACAGCCCCCTTCCGCTTCCGTGTCAACACAGAGCCTCGAAGACAAATCCTGGATCAGTGGTTTTCTGGATTGAATGATTTTTCTGATGGTTGCTTCTTTTTGGAGCATCCTGTTTCCTACCAATTTAGCTTGTCTTCGTGTCCATCATTTGATGGGTTTCGTTCCGCCACGCAACCCATCCTACATGTCTGCGTTGAAATCAAAGGAGTGATGGCGTATTGAAGTAATGAGTCTATTCCTTAGAGGGAAAACGCTGGGTTTTTCTTCATCCAGTACTCCAGCACTCCCATACTCCAGCCCTCTAGCTTCCTCACTGAGCCTTTGACATTTGCCAAGCGAATCAGCGTTCTTGTTTTATGTAGTCCAAATGCACCAGAGAATCGGTGCGGCCGACCAACTCCCCGATACGCTTCATGCCCAGTCTTTTGAGTATTCGAATCAGTTCATGACGCCAGGCCAGAAAAAGGTTTATGATCCGCTGAGTTCCCCATTCTAGATCAATCAGGGCCATCAACTCTGGATCCGTTGTGGCAATACCCCTCGCACACCCCCTGCCGCTCTCGCAATTATGGCACCGTATACACTCAAGGGCCACCAGATCGGCTGTGCCTGTACAGACCCCATCTGCGCCTAGAGCAATGATCTTGGCCACGTCATGGGGGGTTCGGATACCTCCACTTGCAATCAGGGTGATCTTGTCCCGCACCCCCTCTTCCTGTAGAAAGCGGTGGACCTTGGGAACAGCGTATTCGATCGGCATGGCAATATTCTTCTTGGCGATATCCGGTGCGGCGCCTGTTCCGCCATAGCTTCCATCCAAGTGGATGATGTGGGCTCCGGCGTAGTAGATTCCGACCGCCACCATATCCACATCAGTAGGGGTGGATACCTTGACAGAGACGAGCGCCTGGGGATTGATCGCTTTGATCCAATCCACATGTTTTTTGTGGTCCTCTACGGAATAGACGCTGTGAAAAGGAAAAGGTGAAAACAGGGGATATCCGACCACAGCCTCCCTTATTCGAGCAACACCAGGCGTGACCTTGTCCCCCAACAAGTGGCCGCCCAGGCCCGGCTTCGCGCCCTGGGCATACTTAAATTCAACAATCTTGACCCTCTGGATCGTCTCTTCCCGCACACCGAAGAGTCCGGTTGCAACCTGAGTAATGACATGATCGTCATAGGGTTTGAGTTCATCCGGATACCCTCCCTCGCCGGTGCAGCAGAAGGTACCGAGGGCGGCGGCCGCCTTGATCCGGCTCAGCATAGTGGTGATGCTTACCGAACCGTAAGACATGCCTCCACCGTAAAAAGGGGCTTCGATTCTGACCCTGTGGGCATTGCCCTTGCGCCTGTTCAGTTCAACACCTACGTCAATACCATTCTCATCCGACTCTTCACCTCCCCTATCGATTGGGAGGACCAAGCGTAACTTGTCGAATCCCCCTCCAGATGCGCCGATCCTGTATTCAAGGCCGCATGTTGGGACCTCTCCGTTTTCAGCCATATGCCAAGTGCTCGCTAGAAGGTCGGGGGTCCACCTAAAATCTCCCATGGTGTCGAAGGTCGTGTTTCTTTTAAGGGAAAGGGCCTTGACAGGACATTCATCATAACAGGGCGTAGGGCAATCTGTCCCGACACAGCGGTAGTGATTTTTCGTAAGGATACGGCCTCTTCTCTTTTCATGAACACTGTAAGCACATATTTCAACGCAGTTGCCGCAAACAATACATTCTTTCGAACGACTGAGACGAAATTTACCGATGGGGTTCCGAAACCGTGATCGCATCCGCACCACTTCCGGCAATCCTCCAGATGTCTTGCTGCTATTCAAGTTCACACCCCTCTTTGACATCTCCCAGGGAACCGAAGGTCACCTCATCCAACGCTTCAAAGAACATGGCACGGCCCGCCTCGCCGCGCAAGCGACGGGCATCTCGAATGCCCATAGCACCCATCACCTCCAGGAGCTGGTAATGCCAGGCACCCATGAGATTGACTGTCCTCAGGCCTACCCAGCCCGCCGCTGCCCGTTCTATTTCCACCGGGCACGAGAGCCCTCCGGTACAGCGCCGACATAAGCGGCATTCAAGAGCAATAAGAATCGGGAAATCAATGTACACCGCGTCCGCCCCGCAGATGATGGACTTGGCCACATGCTCTGCCATGGCCATGCCGCCACTGGCGAGCAAGGTGATCTCGTCGCGGATGCCACCCTCTACCAATGCCCGGTGCACTGAACGGATGCCGTCCCTTATGAATTGCGCTCCATCATCCTGAGCCCTTCCATTGACACTGCCTTCCAGGTGGACCATAGAGATCCCGGACTTTGCAA
>JASFTV010000234.1:0-5899 GCA_050050615.1 Desulfobacteraceae bacterium | reverse complement strand
CGGGATGCTGCACTTCAATCTGATGGTTTGCGGCCTCTATAATGGCCATCCCCCATCGGGCCAGAGCACCCGCATTGTCCGGGGAGAGGGCCGCTCCTATCTCATCAACCGAGACCATGACGAAAAAGCCCCCTGCGAAGCAGACATCTACAGTAATGCGGCCTAGGCCCGGCACCTCCAGTGCCTGATCGAGGAGAAAGGCAAAGGCAGATTCCAATCGTATGGCAACCGATTCCACCCGGAGCGTTTCTCCCACCGCCTCCCGCACCCTGGCAATCACCGGTCCTGCCGGAGAGTCCACAACGACATCGGTCTCACCGACTCGCTCGCCCAGGCAGCCCATCTCCACGAATGCCGTCACCGCCCCGATCATGCCATGACCGCACATGTAAGGATACCGGCGGGCATCCATGAACACGATGCCGAATCGGCTATCCTCCGTGACAGGATCCGTGATGATCCCCGCGAACATGTCCCGGTGACCCCGCGGTTCGCGCGTAAGGATCAAGCGAACATCATCAAGATGCTCGCGGATATAGAGCCGCTTATCATTGATCGTCTCTCCGGGAATCTCCGGCAGACCTTCAATGACAAGACGAATCGGCTCACCCCCCACATGATAATCGAGTGTCACAATTTGATTCCCAAACTGGGAAAATCTCTCAGTGCTCAGATGCACCACCACGACCCTCTATCAAAGTCAATGCCACCCCTTTTGTATGGATCTGCGGAAACGTGAACTGCTCCTAGGGTACGACCCGTGGCCTTCATATCCCGGTGTTCAACCATAGTGGAAGGAGATTGATTTGTCAAAGGAGAAGCGCGCTCGAAGACCGGACAGCATCATCCCGTGATTCCCGATAGATTTGTGAGACGGGCTTTCCCAGGAATCAACCCCATTTCTTGTACGAAATTCCGGTTTTTCCCTTGACTCTTGGTAAGGGTTTTACTATCAATTAAGATTTATAGGCTTGGTGGCCTGCGGAATTCACGGGAATCAAGGCTTTTTTCCACTTTGAACCGATAACCTCCCTTAGATACTCCCATGCAGAATCAAACCTGGAAGCCCTGGGCACTGCTCGGCCCGGCATTAAGCGCGGTCTTTTTTCTACTGGTTGTTCCAGTGTTTTTTATCGTGGTGTACAGCTTTTGGCTCAGAGCGCCCACCGGGGCGGACATTCCCGCCTTCCAATACGGGAACTACGCCAAGTTCTTCGCTGATTTCTTCTACCCATCCATTCTGATCCGGACCATTCGTGTCTCCCTCGAGACAGTGCTGCTGTGCTTAGTCATGGGATACATTCCGGCCTACTTCTTCTATCGAAGCAAAACCCGATTCAAATCAGTCCTCCTGCTCCTTATCATGCTCCCTTTCTGGATCAGTTTTATCATCAGGACCATGAGCTGGATCAATATCCTTGGCGATACGGGTCTGATCAATCACGCCCTGCTCAAAATCGGCATCCTCCCCTCCCCGCTGGGTATGCTCTACAACGAAGGATCGGTGCTCATGGGCCTGATTCAATATTTGCTCCCGTTTATGATTCTGAACATCTACGTGAGCCTGGAGGGTATTGACAAAAGCCTTCTTGAAGCGGCAAGGAGCATGGGTTGTACCGAATGGCAGGCTTTCAAAGAGGTGACCCTGCCTCTCAGCCTTCCAGGGGTGAGCGCAGGCTCCCTGCTTGTCTTCGTCCTTACTGCGGGAACCTATCTGCCGCCCATGATTCTGGGGGGTCCGGGAAACGAAATGATCGCCAACCTGATCTTCAAGCGGGTTATCGGGACCCTGGACTGGCCTTTCGGGTCAGCCATCAGCGTCGTCCTCCTGACCCTTCTTGTGATTATTGTCTGGACCTATAACCGATATCTGGGAATTAGCCAGATATTCAAGAGCTTACAGTGAGATATTCGCTATGCTGAGAATATCCGGATGGTCGCTGATTCGCGCTTACACGATCCTGATCTATGTCTTCATGTTTGCGCCTATAGCGGTCGTGGTCATCCTCTCATTTAATCCGGAGCAATTCGGCTGCTTCCCCATGAAGGGATTCAGCCTGAGATGGTTTGCCAAACTGGCCCACAACGAACCCATCCTGCTCGCTTTCAAGAACTCTCTCATTCTGGGTTCCTTTACTGCGGTGATTTCCACAGCCATAGGGATCCTCGCGGCCATGGCCTTCGTCCGCTACGATTTCCCCGGCAAGAATACGCTCAACACCTTACTCATTTCACCGATCATGATCCCCGAAGTGATCCTGGGCGTGGCCCTGCTGCTGTTCATACGCTGGCTACAGCAACCCAAGAGTTTCCTGCTCTTGCTCATTGGCCATGTGGTCCTCACCCTGCCCTATGTGCTCCTGATTGTTCAGGCCAGGCTGGTGGGGATTAAAAGAGAATACGAAGAGGCTGCGCAATCTTTGGGGGCCAATGCCTTTCATACCTTTAAGGAGATTACCCTGCCTCTCCTCACACCGGCTATCATGGCCGGTATGCTCTTTTCTTTCACCATCTCCTTTGACGATATTACCGCCACCCTGTTCTGGGCAACGGCCCGGAATCAGACAGTTCCGGTCAAGATATTTGGCATGTTGAGGAATTCGATTAGTCCGGAAATCAACGCGTTGGGAACCGTTATGATTATCCTGACGATCGCCACGCCTCTGCTGGCCGGGTATTTGACCCGTAAGTTATCAAGGGGGTCTTGATATGCCCATGATCGACTTGAAGAACAATGATGGAAAGGTTCGATGGATCAATGTATTTCCTTTCAGCTCCCTTGAATTGGCGCGCTCTTATGTCAAGAACTCCTCTGTCCCGCTGAAGATCGTGAAGGGCGCGCACCCTGTTTATTGGGTCTGTAGCCCCGAGGATGCAGCTTGGGCCGTAAGGTGTGGTTATAAAGAGGTGCAATGAGAGTACAGTCCCCGATGCAACATTGCATGGGTATTGCGGGCAGAGATGAAATAAGGGAGATTTTCATCTCAGGTCACTTCAAGGCTTCCGGTGTATGTCCGCGGGAAGGCCAAATTTGTTGGTACGCCACATTTATTCAACACTCAACATAAGGAGGGAATCTATGGGTAAAGATCTGACCAAACAATTGGACCATGTGTATGAACGTTATTTGAATGGGGATGTCACCCGCCGCGACTTTCTCAAATATCTGGGAGTGGCGGGTGCCGCTGCTGGGTTGGTGGGCGGGCCCTTCGGACTCCTCTCGCGTCCAGCCTGGGCCGCCAAGTCCATTCGCTTTGACGGATGGGGCGGTAGTGTTTCCGAGGCCTTTAGAGAACATGCTTTCAAGCCCTTCACCGATGCCACTGGGATCAAGGTCATTGACGGCGAGTTCGGTGATATGGACACCTATCTGACCAGGGTCAAGGCCTCCTTTCCTCCAGGAGGCGAGTTCAACCTGGCTCACCTGAGCGGTGTCTTCGATTATGCGAGGTATGTCGGCCTTGGCTTCAGCGTGGTTCTTGACGAAAGCAAAATCTCTAACCTTAAGAACGTCATGAGGGCCATGATGGAGCCTTATAAGGCTATAACCAAGGGGACCCTCTCTGCGGTGCCTTACGATTTTGGCCAGACCGGCATTGGCTACAATACCAAGTACATTTCGAAAGAAAAGGCGAAAAAGCTGGGAGCCTCCCTGCTCTGGGCCAAGGAGCTTGATGGTAAGCTGGGCAGTTGGGGTGACTGGCGGACCAACATTTGGTACGCAGCACTCCACACGGGTCAACACCCCAACAAAATCAAAGACATGGACGCGGTCTGGAATGCCCTGAGAGAGCAGCGCGAAATGGTCAAAAAATACTGGGGATCCGGAGCTGAGCTCATGAGCCTTCTGGCCAATGAAGAGATCTACGCCACGGTAGCATGGTCTGGCCGCGTGGCCACCCTGCAGGCCCAGGGCCATCCTATCGGCTTCCTGGCCCCTTACAACTGTTATTCATGGCAGGAGTGCATCTTCGTCCTCAAAGGCACCGATTTAGATGTTGCTCACAAATTGCTCGACTTCATGCTCGCGCCCGCTTGTGCTATTGCGGTGGCCGAGGGTCAGGGATATCCCCCAAGCCTTGACCCGACCAAAGTCCCGATACCTGAATCGGTGAAAAAACTGCCTGCCTTTGATCCCACCGGCAAACTGGAAGGATACCTCTTTGCAGACCCGGTTTATTGGAACGGTCACCAGCTCGAATGGGCCGAAAAATGGGATAGGATCAAAGCTGGAGGATAAAAGGGGAGTTTGGGTTTCGGGTTCCCTGTGCTCGGGGTGCGATGCCAAGAGCACAAGGACCCTTAACCCGTGACTAGCCGTCTTCATAGGCAAAGATCTTAACATTTATGTCAAGCCCGCCCTGGCGCGATAGCACGAGCCCGTCAATTGTCTCTCTGCTATGAGGCAATTTGACCAGGCAAAATATCTCGGTTAGTGCCAGGTCTGGGCCAGGGTTTTTTAAGGTGAGGGGAGAGGCCATCCTGAGCAAACGCCTCGTCGGTTTGAGGCGAAGCTTCGCTAGCTTAATGAGGGTAAATCCCCGCCGGTTCCCGGCGAGAATTGAAAAGGCTGTACGTGACCGCATGGAGTTTTGCGGAGGCACGAAGGTGATAGCTCTCAGCAAGGGGACTGTCCAACACCGCCGGTACTACCGGGGGTTGATGATCCACACCTTATCAAGGAGCCAAGTGTACAGTGAATAACGGCCATTCTACCCCTGTGGTGCAACTAAGAGGCGTGGTCAAACGCTTTGACAATCTGGTTGCCGTCGAGAAGACGGATCTGGATATCGAAGAGGGGACCCTTGTGACCCTTCTCGGCCCCTCTGGATGTGGAAAGACCACCATTCTCAGGATGATTGCGGGCTTGGAGATCCCCACCGAAGGAGACATCTACATCAAGGGCAAGCGGGTCAATGATATGCCTATACACAAGCGGAATCTGGGAATGATCTTTCAGAACTACGCTCTCTTTCCTCACAAAACCATTTTCGACAATGTAGCCTTTGGTCTGAAATACAGAGATTTCCCAAAGTCCGAGATCAAGAAGAAGGTGCAACAGACATTGGAGATGGTTCGTCTCCCTGGCGTAGAGAACCGAATGCCTTCCCAGCTTTCGGGCGGGCAGCAGCAACGCATTGCCCTGGCCCGGGCCATTGTGATCCAACCGGATGTCCTGCTTATGGACGAGCCGTTGTCCGCTCTGGACGAGAACTTGCGGGAGGACATGCGCCGGGAAATCGATAATCTCCAACAGATGCTGGGTGTGACCACCATCTTCGTGACCCATGATCAACGGGAAGCCCTCAGCATGTCGGATAGGATCGTGGTAATGAATCAGGGGCTTGTTCAGCAAAAAGGAAGCCCGGAGGAGGTTTACAACTACCCTCTCAATCACTTTGTGGCCGATTTTCTGGGTCACTCGAATTTTTTCAACGCCGTGGTGGAGAAGCGTGAGGGTGAAAACGTCACGGTCAGAGTGGACGATAGAAACGAAGTGATTGCCCAGCACCCTGGCGATTGGACCCAGGGGCAGACTGTTGAACTCGTCGTGAGAGCGCAGCGACTCAATATCTTTCGCAGAGGCAGCCAGGAACCGGATTCGACGGTCAATCTCTTTGACGGCAAGATTAAGGATCGAAGTTATATGGGAGGCGAAGTGAGCTATTTTGTGGAACTGGAGAACGGCACGGTCATTCACGTGATCAAGATAGCCACATTGCATCCTCTTCGCCGGGGTGAAGAGGTTACCATCCAGATGCCGCCCAAAGACTGCAGCCTCCTACACCAAGAACCCAAAAAATAGTCATAGATTGAATGACTTCCGAGTTTAATCCATGCGGGGCGACCCACCGGTCGCCCCCATTCTATTGTGTGCCATGCCGTTCGGGGGTATACT
>JASFTV010000233.1:0-5903 GCA_050050615.1 Desulfobacteraceae bacterium | reverse complement strand
CATCTGCTCTCTGTAAGAAGTCATTCATTTAGGCACATTAGATCATTTACATATGTTCTCCTGTGACCCCCCTCACCTTTATCCGCCTTTGGCAGGCCATCCCTCTCCCACAGGGGAGACGATGTCACAATGTCATTCCGAGGCGAAAGCCGAGGAATCGAGACCTTTGAAAAACCGGCCAAGGTCATTGCGAACCCTTCGATACACTCAGGATAAACTCCGTGAAGCAATCTCACAATAGCGTGCAAAGTCAAGGAGATTGCCACGTCGCTTCGCTCGAAACGACACAGACAGCCAGAATCCCAATTGTGGCGTAGCCTCCTGGGGAGAGGGGGAACGTCCTGTACCTAAAGGCTTAGGCCTTGCTCCTTCCTTTTATTCCCATCCGACTTCCGGATGGAGCAGCCTCGCCATAGCCTCCAGCCCTTCAACGAGTCTTGGTGAAGGCCGATCTATGAGATCTGAGTCAATCAGATGGACCCTACCGTTTTGCACGGCAGGTATGGATCGCCATTTGAACCACTCAAGTCGAGCCCTTTCAAACCTCCCTCCCCTTTGCATGGAGGATATGATGATAACGTCTGGTTTCCTCTGAATCACTTCCTCGAGGCTGATTCTCGGATAGGTGATCGGCTCTTCCGCGGCGATGTTTTGGCCCCCAGCCAGCAGGATGAGATCATGATGAAAGGTATTTTTGTTGACGGTCATGATCGGACGAATATGTATCTGTAGAAAGACCGAAGGCCTTCTAATGCGAGCCGTTTTTTCGACGACGTGATTGACCCGCATTCGTAATCGGTCAGAGAGAACCCTCGCCTTTTCGGGCAACCCGCACACCTGACCCAAGGTAGCAATCGTTTCTATAACCTCCATCGCGTTTCGAGGATTAACAACAAAAACCTTTATGTCGGCCTGTTCTAAGAGTTCCACCACGGTCCGCTCGTTCCCGTCAACAGTGCCGATGACAAGGTCAGGCGAAAGGCTGATGATCTTTTCTACATTCAGGTTGACATAGCTTCCCACTTTTGGCTTGAGTGCTGCCGCCGCGGGATAGGAGCTGAATGTTGTCACGCCCACCACCCGGTCGCCCAAGCCCAGAAAATAAAGCATTTCTGTCAAACTGGGGGCAAGGGGGACGATTCTTCTGGGCGGTCCTTCTAAGGTGATTTTTCGACTAAGCGCATCGTGGAAGGTAGCACACAGCGGTGACGAGCTTCCCCAGTACATGATGGTCACCACCAAAAGAAGAAATATGAGACGTCTGAGAGTCATACAAAAAAAGTAATTTTGGTTCATTCCCTGATAGGCGCACTGTATCCAACTGCGCCATCTTCTTATAGTGGACACCACCAAAACGCGAATCCGGCAAAAGAGGTCCCAGCAAGGACCGTCCACCTATCCTTTTTGTCGCTAGAAAACAATCTCAAGCCCAGCAACCCAGTTCGTCTCAGGAGCCGGGTAGAAATTGCGTTTCGTGAGAAAGGTATCCATCACAGCATAATCAGAATATTTCTGGTCCGTAATATTGTTCACGCCAGCAAATGCCTTAGCCATTTTCCATTCATAAGAGAGCGTCAGATCGATGGTATAATAGTGCTCAAGTTTCTTAAAGTCATTTTCCTGGTCACTGATCACGAAGCTTGAACCCACATAGTTGTAGTCTGCTCCAAAAAGTAGACCAGGTACTATATCATGAATTCGGAACCCCAGATTGGCTTTATGCCTTGGTACGGCTGGAATTTCATTGCCTTTAAAGGGATCCTTCTCAAATGTCGCCTTTTGGTAGGTGTAGTTTCCATAGACTGTCAGCTTTTTGAAAAAATCCCCTCTGCTCCCAATTTCCACACCCCGGTGCAAAGTTTCCGGGTGGTTCTCATTAAGAAATACAGGAGAGGGGTTGTAAAAGATCTCATCCTTGATTTCCGCGCGGTACAGGTTGATACTTGCGCGAATATTTGAGGAAAAGTGATGCCTTAAGCCAAGTTCATAGTGCCGGCCCCTTTGCGGTTTAATCTCTGTATTTGCCCGGATTTTTCCAGCAGAAAAGTCGTAGATGACAACTTCGTCCGTGAGAGGAAAGCGAAAACTACGATTGGCCCGGGCATAAACAGAAGATCTGCCACTGTACAAATAAGTGATCCCGATACTGTAGGCATTCTTACGTTCCGTTGTGCAATGGTCCAGCGGGGCAAGAGGGAAAACAGGCGTAAGATCCCTTACACTAAAATCATAGGAAACCCTTTCACGGCGAGCACCCACAGATAGAAAAAGATTCTCCAACAGAGAAAACTCATCACTGAAGTAAATACCGTATGAATTTCTTTCGATGTTAGAGGTGCCGGTCAGCGTTTCTAAGGGTATGAAAAAGCCGCCAAATGAATTGATTTCCTGATCCGCCCAGTAGAGATCGACACCAGCGATAAGCGTGTTGGCATGATTAAGAATTTCTCCGTCCCACACATAACGTGGTGTAAGGCCCCGTGTATCAGCCTCATTTTCATTTCTTTGTGGAAATACGCCTGTCGGATCCGGAAAGATCGCCTTGCTGCTGCGATCTCGATAAGAGAAGTCAATGACTAAACTTCCATAATTTCCCAAGTCCAGATTGGACCCCAGGTTGAGATATTTGTCCCATGTTTCAGCATCATCGAGTGGATCATTGGTCGCTCTTCGGTCGGTAGCCAGTTCGGCCTCTGTGAGGGTGCCAGGAAGACCGTATTCATCAGCATGATAGGAGCCACTCAAATTGAAGCTCAAAAAATCCGTTGGATCATAGAGAATCTTACCTCCTGCATCCTTTGTGCGAAATTCATTGTTTTCTCTGTAGCCAGCGGTAGAATCATAGCTGGCAAAAGCAGAGGCTGCGACATTCTCTTTTCCTCCACTCACATATATTCTACCCCTACTGCGGCTGTAACTTCCGAAAGCCCCCCCAGCAGTGAGAGTCAATTCCTCTGAAGGCGTCTTTGTGATAATGTTGATCACCCCGCCAGCCGCGTTGTCGCCATAGAGAACGCTCCCGGTTCCCCGAACGATCTCTATCCTTTCTATCTGATCGAGAGGGATTTGTGTCCAGTCCACACCACTGAGGTCAATAGCGTTGACGCGACGTCCATCGACGAGGATCAGTGAATTTAAAGGTCCTGCTTCTCCAAATCCGCGCAGATCCACTTGAGACCTCTTTCCATTGCCTAAAAGATCTCTCACTACGACGCCTCCTTCAGAGCGAAGCAGGTCAGGGACGTTTTTCGCATTCGAGTTCCTAATATCTTGCTCGTCGATCACGGTGACATGGGCAGGAATCCTCTCTACCTTCTGTTCAGTCCTCGTCCCTGTAACCACGACCTCCTCCAATGTAACTGTTGTATCCTTCGCTTCTTTTTTCTCTTCCGAGTGGCTGACCCCCGGCACAGCTAGGACAACAAGAGCTATACACAGGCAAATGCAGGGTTTCATCTTAAGAACCTCCTTCCCAATCTAATAAGACACCCACCAAACGAGGAAGATCCAAATCTCTGCCTCTCAATTTAGAGGGGGCATCCCGGCGAATCCATCAGATGAACACATCAAGGATGTCGCCCCTTTTTCAGAAATACAGGCCAATGCCGTAGACTTTTTTCGCAGCCAGCGGCGATACTCCCTTCGAAGGCTCGGGTCCTGAAAAACCAGCACCTCTCCCAGGTACTTCAACTCTTCTTTCACACGCCAGTAAAGATGCACGGAACCCCCTTTGTTATACTCAAAAAAAATCCCCGGATCGGCCTATTCGATCCGGGGATGTCCCTTTTTTATCCTCAAGATCCTCTGGGTAAGCTCAGTCCGCGAAGGCTGTTCCCAAAGGTTTAGGCAGGTCTTCTGACTTCCCTGCCCTCTTAGCGACCTTCCCATCCCGGTTCATCGGAACAGTGGTACACACAGGCTAAGAGGGTTCCCTTTTCTTGAAAAAAAGCGAAAAGGGCAGGGGCACAGCGGCGGGCCCGCCCCCGACTTTAACGGGGTTCCCTATTAAGCTCCAAGAGCACCTAAACGCTCCATTTTTCTAGTAGGGGAAAAAGAACAGTAAGTCAAGGGAAAAGATTTTCAAAGCAGTAGATCTGCCATATCATCGATATATGATGCGGGTATCTACTCTTTGGCTCGTCGCCTAAAGTTCTATACCGGGCCAGCTATCGATGGGATCCGTGGAGCGGACAACATGCATTCCCTCATTAGCAAACCTCTGGAAGGCTTCATGGGCTTGCTCGGTATAGTCGATTCCCCCGGGTATTACAACTGGAGATGTGCAATCTTCTAACAAATATACTTTCTCGGCCAGCCCTATATCTTGAACACGAAGACCTTCCAGAAGATCAGCAATGGTCCAGGCGACACAGTGGCTCTTTGCTTGCCCTGCGATAACAACCGCATCAAACCGCAAGAGTTGCTGGATAAACTCGGTATTCTTTTCCGCAATGTTTTCGCCGTCTGGGCCTTCCAGGACCTCCGGACCAAGCACAGAGTAGTGTTCTGTGAAGGGATTGCCGCCTTTGATCTGAAAATTTGGTTGGCTGAACCGCGCTATGCTATGAAAGAATACCGTTTCTTCAAAGGCTGAAACGAGAGCGTGACCAATACCTCCTAGCATAGCATGATAGGGCCATATCGTCAGGTCATATTTGCCCCCATCTTTGAGCCTTTTCGTGTAATGTAAGAGATATCGGTGCCCGTAATCCTCATCGATCTGGAGACTTTGGCAAAGCTTAGGGTTGATCTTCCAAAGGCCTTCCTCTATTTCTTTGTCAGAAATGCGTGTAAGAGGGGTTGGATGCTCTCCTTTATTATTGACCAAGAAAATGGCATGAAAGATCTGAACCGTTTGATGGGTGTCCATGGTCGGGGCGATCTGGGTAATGACATCCAGGTTACGGTAGATGAATTCACATAGCCTTCGATTATCATCCACGGCCGCTGTTCCGGATCGCCCACCGACAAATAACTCAAATTCAGGAATACAAAAAGTATTTTGAATATCTACGGCCACCAAACAAATCCTGAATTTGTCATCAGCCGCATGGGGTATGTCATGTTTCTTGGTCCACCCCACAGCCTCCTCAGCCCTTTCCTCATAGGAAACTCTCCAAACCTGGGCCACCTTATCCGGATTGAAGTGAGGCGGAATCGGAAGTTCACTGTGTGCCATATAGACGTTGTACACTACAGAAACTCTGAACCAAACTGTAGTGAACTCTCTCCTTTCTTTACACCTTAGCCCAGTTCGTCAACCTTCATTTCCCTGTACGCCCATCGTCACAAGGTTCGTCCTCATCCTCCGCCCTGGCGTGTTCTGCGCTCGGCGCCGTAGTGCAAAACGGCATAGGCTCTTCCTTTTCTTTTTTCTTTTTCTTGGTCTGCCCTTCCGGGGCTTCCTTTTCTTGATCTTCCATGATTTTTCTCCTGGGTTTCTGGATTAAATGGTTCTGTGATGACCTGTTTGACCTTAGCCCTTGAAACACTAAAAGATGCTTGCAGCTTATGGCATTTCTAATAAAAAACTTAAATATTTTAGGGAGCTTGTCAAGCTCTGATCAAACTGGCAAACGCAGCCAAAAGCCCGGGGCTAAGAGGCCTCACTTTCGATACCCGGATTTCCTCCTCCCATAGACCGTTCTAACCCACTAATGAAGAGAAGAATCCAAAGGCGTTGGAGACATTTCCTTTCGAGGACGGCGCTTCCTCGGAGGGGAGAGAATTAGCCAAGGAACACTGTGGGGTCGCTCTATCCCAGCCGAAATTTCCCGGATTCCCAGCTCTTTATGTATTTCCCTGAGATGATAGCACCGGAGATTACGGCCATAATAACCACCCAGACAAGAGCCGCAAACCAGTTGTGGAATATGGCCCAAACGGCACCTCCCCCCACGAAG
>JASFTV010000232.1:0-5912 GCA_050050615.1 Desulfobacteraceae bacterium | reverse complement strand
AATTATGTTGAAATGTCAACAACTTAGACCAACCAAAATAGTTTTGGCATTTATTTTGTTTTAAAGGAGGTAAGAAATGGAAAAGGAGGGCGATTTTCGTGGGTTTAAGAAAGAGATTGGAGGACTTGCTGGTAGCCATCACCTTTGCGGAAGCAGGTGATGAGAAGACGGCAAGGGAGTTCTTGAAGAGGAAAAAGGATCGACCCAGGAAAGTCAAGCGGGCTCCTGCTACCCGGCAGAGACGGAGGGCGAGGATGGAGCTCAGGGCCCCGTCAGATCATAAGTAATCAATCTCCGCCTCCGGGCTTACACGACTTGGTTCGTGGGAAGGGCACTCTTATTACCGGTGAAGTCGAGCGACATGCTTAGAAAACTCAGAGACTGGCTTTGGCCTCGCGGAAAAGCTCTTGAGGAAGCCAGGGTCAGGGTGGAGGACCAGGGTAGCTTCAGCGACAGTGTGGACCGCACCATGGAAGCCATAACTTTCGCGGAAGCGGGAATGCATCAAGTTGCTCAAGAGATTGTCGCTGAGCAGCAACCCATTAAGCGCAAGATCCTGGCCCTGGGGTACGGACAATCTTTCTCCAAGGCTGTCGTTGATTACGCCTTGGGATTTGCTGAACGAATGAACTACGAGATTGTCGCCCTAAATGTTCTACCTGCAGGCAGGGATAGGACGACTACGGCTCCTTTCTGTAGCATCATGAACGAACAATGGCTATCCAAGTACGACCAGAGCATTGCCACATTTCATCGTCGCTGTGAAGCAAAGGGAATTCCTTTCAGACATATTGTCAAACTGGGGGAAATCAAACGTTGCATTCAGGAAGTTCGTAAGGAAATACGACGGATCAACTTTGTGGTAAGTGAGCCAGAAACTTGGCCAAACCGTGCCGAAGAAAGGCATCTGACGGCGATTACTGTGTTTTCACCGGCTTCCTAGATCTCGCTCCTAATCTTAGTCACAGGAGGAAAAATGCAGGCGGTTCTAAAGAAAGTTCCAGAATTGACAGTGCTTATTGCTTTAGCGGTGGGTGGTTATATCGTCATAGCCATGTTTTCTGAGATCTCAGGGAATGAAGTGCTCAGTTCGCCTGAGATGTTGGGTATTGTTGCTGGGTCATTTGTCCTGAGTACCGCCATAGCAATCCTTGCAGTTATTGCAGGCATCGGAGGCGGTGTCCTCTTTACACCTGTGGTACTTGCCTTTACTTCC
The DNA here is from genome assembly GCA_050050615.1 of Desulfobacteraceae bacterium. GTDB lineage: Bacteria > Desulfobacterota > DSM-4660 > Desulfatiglandales > HGW-15 > JASFTV01. Next base: position 4,696 of record JASFTV010000232.1, on the reverse strand, counting down.
ATCGATACCCTTATTGTTAGAGCGACCGGTCTTGTAGTGGCTATGTTTAGCGGCTTGATATCCAGCGGACCATTCATGAAGAAAGGCCTCTCGGACGTAAGGCTCATTTTTTTCTGTGCGGTCCCCTTTGTAGTGGGAGGTCTAGGGGGTAGCTTTACCGCCATATTCTTGTCCGAATCCATGGGCGCCACAGGTGACGCTATCGTCCGTTTGTCACTTGGAATTATCCTTATTTTCACCGCTCTCTTGTTTGTCTTCGGGGGAACAAAAATAGAATATCCCCAACCAAAAAAGGTGGATAACCTAAGCCGAAAACTTGGTCTGGGAGGCGGGTATTGGGAAGAATCTACTAACAGACCGGTCTTCTATCAATCGACACGAGCTTTTTTAGGAGGACTTCTTTTTATCCTGGTGGGATTTTCAGGGGGTTTTTTTGGTCTTGGTGGTGGTTGGGCCGTGGTACCGGTTCTCAATTTTGTGATGGCCACCCCTTTGAAGGTTTCTGCAGCCTGCAGCGGGGTTTTACTGGCCCTGGGCAACTCCTGTGCGGTCTGGCCGTACATCACCTATGGTGCGTTGATAGCTGTGTTTGCCGGCCCATGGATGGTGGGGCAGGTCATTGGCGGCATTTTGGGAGCTCATATTCTGGCTCGGACAAAAGTTGGCATCGTAAGAAAAATACTCATAGTGATACTGTTTCTTACCAGTGTAAAACTGCTAAGCCGAGGGTTGGAAACCCTCTTTGGTGTCAATATCCCCATCTTCTAAGTATGCAGTTTCGCATGCATTTGACAGAACACCTTGCTCTTTGCAGAAAAGGAGGAAGTGAGCGATGGTCGAAAAACTTATTGTCTTAGAATCTCAAGCTATTGCAGAAGATAAACGCGAACAGGTCAGCTTTCGAGAATGGCACGACCGGATGATGAGAGCGGTCACTTTTGCAGAAGCAGGCGAGCCCGAGGTAGCCAAGGAAATTTTGGGGCTCAAACCATCTCTTGCCAGCAGGGTTTATGGAGATATCGTTTACTGGGGAACTGTAGCTGCCGCGGTGATTGTCATGGTGGGTATGGTATTTACTTTCACCGCCAAAGCCAACTACCTCGAACCGACCTATCTTTTAAGCGCCATCTGGCAGAGCAAGACTGTTCCCGAAATCTGGCAAGGATGTGTCGGTGCTTTGCCACAAGGACACTGGTATCTGTCGCATCTGAAGACCGGCAACGGTTTAACTGAATCGGGCATTGCTCTGGGTGTCTTTGCGGTCATACCGGCGACGCTGGCCAGCGCTTGGTACCTTTTCAAGCAAAGAAATATATTTTTCGGGACTCTGGGGGTTGTTGCAGCGGTGATAATCATAAGTTCCATGGTTGGACTTATTTCCGTACCTACAGGGTAAAGAAGAGCTGTCAGCAGTGGACGATTCAGTGCTCAGCTTGGAGTTACCTGAAGCACCTGTAAATCTCAAACAAATGCGGAAGTTGAACCAGCCCCTCACCTTCTACAGAAGACCCGAAATCGGCATTTCGGGGATATCATTGCAAAGATAGGCAGGATCATGTCGATAATCACAGTATCCAGAGGCTCTTATAGTCATGGAAAAGAGGTGGCGGAAAAAACAGCCCAAGAGTTGAATTACCGGTGCGTTTCTCGGGAGGTCCTGCTCGAGGCCTCGAAAGAATTCAATGTTCCTGAGATTAAGCTCTTACACGCCATTCGAGATGCCCCCTCGATTCTTGATCGATTTACCTATGGGAAAGAGAAATATATTGCCTATATTCAAGCAGCCATCCTTAAGCACCTACAAAAAGACAACGTGGTGTATCATGGGTTCGCAGGTCACTTCTTCGTAAGGGATGTTCCGCACGTGCTCAAGGTACGGATCCTCGCTGATGTGGAGAATCGAATAAGAATTGTTATGGAACGTAATGGAGTTGAAAAAAAAGAGGCGGTACGTACTATCAAAAAATTGGATGGACAGCGAAGAAAATGGAGCCGGCACCTTTACGAGATAGACACGTCGGATCCTGGTCTCTATGATATCGTCATCCATCTCCACAAAATAACGGTTGGAGATGCAGTGGATCTCATATGCCATACAGCCACATTGGAGCGTTTTAACACCACAGCGGAATCTCAGAGAATGATGAACAATCTCGCTCTCGCCTCTGCAGCTAAGGCCGCTTTGATAAACATAAATCCGGATATCGAGGTATACTCACAAGACGGGGTTGTATACGTCAAGACGCACGCTCATGTATCTATGGAAGAAGATTTGTCCCGGGAAATGAAAAAAGCTGTGGCATTGATTCCTGGGATAAAAGACATAAGAATTCAATTTTTGCCTGTCGTTCCCTTCCGCGAAAAGGAATGAGCGTGACCTCCTTTAAAACTCTCTTTATTGAGAAAAGAGGTAAAGACTATTGGCATCATCCAGCTCAAAGCCCCCTGATATACTGGCCGGGAAGGAGATCAATCTTCAATTCCGTATCTCTTGAGCTTTCGCCACAATGAGACGCGGTCGATATTCAGGATCTCGGCCGCCCTGGTCTTGTTGCCATGGGTCTGTTCGAGGACCCAGTTGATGTAATCCCTCTCGTTCTCCTCGAGGGTAGGAAAAGGCTGAGTAGTGGGCCGGCGGGCCTTGAAGGAGATGCCTTTCAGCTCTTCCGGAAGGCCTTCCACTGTGAGGAAAGGACCATTCTCGAGGGTCACAGCCCGTTCTATGATGTTCTCCAATTCCCTGACATTGCCTGGAAAGGGATAGTTCAACAGGATATCCATCATCTCCTGGGTGATCCCTTGGATATCCTTTCGCTGAATCTTGGCATATTTTCGAACAAAGTGGTGGGCCAGAAGGGGAATATCGTCCTTTCGTTCGGCAAGCGGGGGAACAAAGAGGCTCACCACATTGAGTCGGTAGTAAAGGTCCTGCCGGAAATGACCTTCTTCCACCACCCTTTTTAAGTCCTTATTCGTTGCTGCTAAAACCCGGATATCCACCGGGATGGCTTGGGTGCCGCCGACCCGAAGCAGCGACTTCTCCTCAATCGCCCGAACGAGCTTCACTTGCATAGAGGCAGGCATATCCCCGATCTCGTCTAAGAATACTGTCCCACCATTCGCAGCCTCGAGAAGGCCAACCTTGGTTCGCGTCGCACCTGTGAAAGCGTCCTTTTCATGTCCGAAGAGCTCATTGGCAACGAGTTCCTCAGTAAAGGCCCCACAATTAAACGGAAGGAAACGCATCTCCGCCCTGTTGCTATTGTAGTGAATGGCTCTTGCGACGAGTTCCTTACCGGTTCCGGTCTCACCCATGATGAGAATATTGCTGTCGGTTGGAGCGACGCAAAGTATGGTCTCATGAAGCTCTTGCATCTTCCGATTCTTGCCAACGAGGAAGGGCGCTCCTACTCGGTTCCTGAATTCTCGCTTCAGCTCCTTGAGTTCCTCCTTGAGACGCCTCTTTTCTAAGGCTTGTCTTACAATCGCCCTGACCTCGTCGATGTTGTAAGGCTTCGGGATATAGTGAAAGGCTCCTTTCTTCATTGCCTCGATCGCCGATGAGACCGTAGCATATGCGGTTATCATAATCACTTCGGTATCGGGATGAAGTTCCCTGGCTGTCGAGAGGATTTCCATTCCGTCCACTTTCTTCATACGGAGGTCGGTCAGGACCAGATCATATTCCCGAGATTCGAGTGCCTTCAGTGCACCTGGTCCGTTATCAATTGAGTGGATCTGGCGGTCACTACCTGTCAGGATGTGTTCCAGATTTTTCATTGCGAGTTGATCGTCTTCAACGATGAGGATGCGAGTTTTCTTCGCCATAGCCGGCCTCCCGATTTCTACTAAGGGGGAGTAAAATGATGAACTTGGTACCCTTTCCCAACTCACTCTCTACGGACATATTTCCTCCGTGGCGCTTGATAATCCTATAAGTCACTGACAAGCCCATGCCGGTACCATGCCCCACTTCTTTGGTGGTAAAAAAAGGATCAAAGATCTGCGGGATGTGTTCAGGAGGTATCCCTATACCTGTATCAGCAATCTCTAAACGGAATACCTGGTCTCCTCGGTCTGCCGAGCCTTGAATCGTCAAGAGACCATCGTCTTCCTCTTGCATTGCATCGATTCCGTTTGTGATCAGATTCAAAAGGGCCTGCTGCAGACGAGCTTTGCCCACCTCTATCTCTATCCGTTCGGGGATATTTACTCTGACTCTGATGTGAGAAGGTATGTCTCCTTTGATCAGTTTGAGGGTGTCATCAACAACTTCCCGGATGTCTGCCGGTTTGAGCACGAAATCGCTCTCCCTGGAGAACTCCAGGAGGGCACGGACAATATCTCTTGCCTTGATGATCTGACTCTCAACCGAAGCCAGAAGCCCCCTGTGATACTCAGAAAGCCGGTCAGAGATCTCCTCCGATAGGATTTGGAAAGAGGTGGATATGTTGTTCAAAGGGTTGTTGATCTCATGGGCCACCCCGGCAGTCAATGTACCTAATGACTTCAACTTCTGAGATTCTACAAGAATTTTCTGGCGATGTTGAAGCTCCCTTGCCATCCGGTTGATAGCGATGGTAAAATCGGAAAACTCGTCCTTGAACCGCCTGTGCGCCCTATGTGGGCTAAAGTCACCTTCCGCTATTCGTTGAGTCGTCTTCGTGAGACGGCCCAGTGGACCGAGCATCTGCCT
>JASFTV010000231.1:0-5928 GCA_050050615.1 Desulfobacteraceae bacterium | reverse complement strand
CTCTTATGATGACCTCTCCATTTTCACCCACAGGAACATCCTCGCCTGTTTCAGGGTTCACGACCCTACACTCCGTATCCGGCACGGGAATCCCCAAGCTTCGTTTCTCATGGGCCATAAATCCCGTGATTCTGGAGAAGGCCGAAGGGTTCATATGCGCGATGGGACCTGTCTCTGTGAGACCATAACCTTCTGCAACAGGATTACCGATCTCCCTCTTAATGGCTTCGCGAATCTCTTCAGGGAGGTGCGCTGCGGCAGACATGCACAGGACACTCATCCTTCCCACCTTTCCCTGGGCCATTCGCATCAACTGCGTCGGTACCGTTGGAACCAGAAAGGGTCTGTATTCCCTCATCGTTTTCACGATATCCTCATTGTCCCTCGGGTCAGGGGCCAGGATAACTCTTAAAGCCCAATAGGCAGCCAATTGTGCTGTTGAATGCCCAAAGGCATGAAACAAAGGCACGGTGATATAAACAGAAGCCTTACCTATCACTGAGGTTGAGAAGGGCGATATCATCCAGGGTAGACCCTGGATGAGATTGGTGTATCGGTTAAAGTGGGTGATCATGACCCCTTTGGGTACGCCGGTGGCCCCGCCTGTGAAGGCCAGCTCACACAGGTCCTCTTCCACATCGATCTCCACCTCTGGCGGCGCGGCATCATAGCTGGCCAGAACCTTTCGAAAGTCATGAACGCCTTTTGGGAGGTCCTTAGCCCTCAACTCTCCAACATCATACCCGTTATCGGGGGTGACAATGATATGCTCAATGTCACTTTTCTCCTGTGCAAGCCTCACACGCTCCAGATCACGTTCCCTGCAAATAATGACGCGCGACTTAGAACGACCCACCTCATGGAGGAGGCCCTCATCGGTCCGCATGGTGCTCGTGGGAACCACAGCAGCACCTGCTTTCAAGACAGCCCAGTCGCTGATAATGAATTCCGGACAGTTGGGAAGAAAGATGCAAACCTTGTCTCCTTTCTTTGTTCCCAGGTCCGCCAGGACTGCGGACAGCTTATCCACCTGGATTCTCAGCTCCTTGTATGTCAATGCCCTTCCTCTAAACTGAATCGCTTTTTTCGTTGGATGCTTGGCGGCTGCGTGGTCGAGGGCTTTGAATACCGGAACTCTGGGGTAAGGGGCCTGCGTCTCTTTGAGCTTATAGGGGCCCAGCTTATAACTTTTGAGCCATGGTTTATCTGAATAGTTCATTTATCTTTTCTCCCACAGATCATCAATAAGATCATCCAGCTCCAACTCTCGCAATTTCTCAGGCGTGGGTATGCCGGTGTTCGGGTCCCATCCACGAACTTCATAGTATGCATCCTTCATCATCTCAAGTGTATCCTTATCAATCACCATCCCCTCTGCGGGACCTTCTGGTAGCTTATCTTCCATCAAGCGTCTTGGCAGAGTATCAGCCTCTCTGGTTATCCCCTCTCTTACACAAAATGCCCTTATGAGGTTGTAGATCCTTTCGCCGCTTTTTCTAAAATCATCTACACTGAGATCCCAACCGGTGGCATTCGTTATCAGGTCTATGAAGTCTTCGGCCTTGAGCAATATGCCCATAAACTTGCATCCACCAATCGCATCAAACATTGTCAGGGCATTCTCCATATCTATCAGAACCTTGGCCTCTTTTGGGTTGGCAACAAACACATCTTCGATCTTGCTATCTTCTACCAAAAGAAATGGTGTATCGATAAAGGTCGGCCCCTCCACGTAGCCGGTAATATGATCCCCGCCACGATTTGCGGTCACATATCCGAGGCCGCATATCTTGGCTGCTCGCGGATCATAGGCTGGAAGCTCAAGCCCCTTCACATTCATGGCAAAACGTTCGGATCCTTGCCCCAGTTGCTCAGAGAGGCGTTTTGTTCCTTCAGCCAACAGGTCGCCAATGCCTTCTCTTCTCGCTATCTTATCCACCAGCTCCACGACGAGATTGCCGTCTCCAAACTTGAGGGCAATACCGCCCGTTTGCTCCTGTGTTAAGATACCTCTTTCATAACATTCCATGGCGAAGGCAATCGTAGACCCTGTTGATATCGTATCGAGTCCGTATTCGTTGCATAGGTAGTTGGCTATGGTCACCGCATTCATGTCTGAGACACCACACATGGCCCCTAAGGTATTCACCGTTTCATACTCAGGGCCTTCACCTCTACGACCCTTCCATGGACCTTCCCTGATTTCGGATCCACGCCCGCACAGAATAGGGCAGGCAAAGCAGTTCACTCCCGAGACAAGGACCTTGTCCGTCAATGCTTGGCCGTTGAGCTCCTCGATACCTTCAAATACCCCAGTCTGCCAATTCCTGGTGGGGTATCCACCTCTGGCATTGACCATATCCGAGACCATATTGGTACCAAACGCCTCAAAGCCTACTTTCAGCATAGACTCATTCAACAATTCGATCTGCTTTATTGCTTTTTCCCTGAAGACATCCTTATTCGCAAGGCGGATAGGGATTTTCCCTGCGCAGGCCACGGCCTTCAAACGCTTGGAGCCCATAACGGTTCCCAGTCCGCACCTCCCTGCTGCGCGATGCTTGTTATTCATAATGCTGGCATAGCGGACAAGATTCTCACCTGCCGGTCCAATAGATGCGATCGTAAAACTCTTGCCCGAGTCTTCCTGTATCAGATCTTCGGTTTCAGGCACGGTCTTCCCCCAAAGGTGCTTCGCATCTCTCAACTCGGCCTTGCCATCTTCTATGGTTAGGTACACGGGTCTCGGTGAGATGCCCTGGAAGATAAACCCGTCATAGCCGCTTCTCTTCAGGGCCGGCCCAAAACTTCCACCTGAATTCGCATGGCCCCATATGCCAGTCAAGGGTGATTTGGCTACCGCGGAATATCGGCTCGCACTTGCTGATGCCGTTCCCGCAAGTGGTCCTGTCATCAATATGAGCAGGTTCTCCGGACCCAGAGGATCGGCCCCCTTTGATACCTCATCATAGAGATATCTGGTGGCCATGCCTACACCGCCGATATATTTTTTGGCTACGACCTCGCTCAACTCTTCTTCTGAGATCTTTCCGCTGGACAAATCCACCCTTAAAATCTTTCCCATGAAACCGAAGAACATGTTATGCCTCCCCCGTAATGAACGTTTCGGAATTTCTATAACTGTATAAATCTAGGATAAGTTAATGCCAATTTCTATTTGTGCCTCCCCCTTGGAATGATGGAATAGTGGAACAATGGAATCATGGCCAAAACCGAACAGCCCCTGCATCCGGATCAACGAAATCTTCCCAACTCTGACTTTTTTGCTTTCTTTGATGAGATTCAATCAAGTTAAGTCATTCAATCTGAAATTTGACCAGCTTGTTTGAAGCTCACATAACAGGAGTGAAATTCTTTGCAGGAACCAAGCGCAAAATCCAGATCATTTAAATCCTCTATTGATATTCTTCAAAGAGTCCAAACAAAAACCCAATATTCCATCAATCCAACATTCCATTATTCCAATTGTGACCTGCCCGCTATCGCGAGCCGCTCCCCGGCCCATACCGGCCCGGGGCGGGCGGGACGAAGCGAACTAAGTTCAGCTCTGTATCGTTACTGACCCGAATGATTCATGCAAAATACCACAAGATACAGGCAAAAGCATTACTTAGATGTCCCCTTTCCAGAAAGACCATGCCCTCCCCGGGTAGCCAAGGGGATAGAGAGATGAGGCCTGAGCCATGGGAACACTTTTGAACGTCACCCATCACTCAGATTCTCAGGTGCCGCTCATAAGCGACCATCCTGGCCAGTACATTGACGGCATTCTCAGGTGTTTGATAGAAGACGGGGCTGTACCGCCTCCCGCTCACGGATCGAACCGTCCCTTCATCTGTCCTGGTCAGAGAAACCCCAATGACAGGTTTCTCATAAATAGCCATGAATTCCGCGATCCGAGCTACATAACTTTTCTCATATTCCTGACTCAGCTCTTCGATCTCCCTCAAGAATTCGGGGGACATGGTCGCATCAACCTCACGGGTGGATTGAATCAACAACCGCACAAGCTCGACTCGACCAACAATGCCCAGACTTATCACGGCATCGATGCCGTCCCATTTCAAAAGCTCTTCCACCGCCACAAGGGGCACCTCAAGGTCACGGGTTGCAACCAGATCGACCGGGTTTCCCTTGCTCCAGAACGGTGGAAGATACCGGCCGATGCTTTTGATAATCGTCTCAGGGAGAAAGGGAACGACCAGTCCATTCTCATTACACGCGTCCGCAGTCACCACACCCCACCCGCCGCCGAGTGTCACGATGCCGACGCGGTTCCCCCTGGGCAGCGGCAAAGAGGAAAACCCGGCTGATAGATCAAGCAGTTCTGGGGGGACGCTCGTATCCAAGAGGCCTGCTTGACGGCATGCCGCCCTGAATATTGTCACCTCCCCACCCATTGCGCCCGTATGCGATGCTGAGGCGGTCCGTCCTGCCTCGGTTCTCCCTCCTTTGAGAACAAACACAGGCTTTTTGCGGTTTATTCGGGATGCCGTCTCCAAAAAACGTCTTCCCTCCTGCATGTTCTCGATGTACAGAGTGATAATCTCAGTGTGAGGATGGTGCTCGAGATAATCGAGATAATCGGTGCATGAGACCATAGCCTCATTGCCTGACCCCACAAACAGAGAGACCCCAACTCCCTGCTTTTCCGCCCAATGGATCAATTGGTTGCCGAGATTGCCAGACTGGGACACAAAGGCCACGGACCCCTTTCTCGGTCTGGTGTGCGTTCCGGTCGCAAAAAGGCCTGCGTAGGGAGAGATGATTCCCATGGTATTGGGGCCGACCAGGGTCAAGCCTTTTTCGCGGCATATGGATACGATCTCTTTCTCCAGCCTCTTGCCCGTATCGTCCGTCTCACTGAATCCGGAAGTGATGACAACGACCCCCTTAACCCCTTTCTCACCGCAGTCCTCCAAAATTGCGGGGACCGTCTTTGCCGGCGTGGTGATAATGGCGAGATCCACGAACTCCGGGATATCTTGAACACGTCGATACACGTTAAGACCGAACATCGTTTCCCCTTTAGGGTTGACCGGAAAGATTTTTCCTTGAAAATTTCCGGCCACCATATTGCTCAGGATCATCTGTCCCCACTTCGCAAATGATGTGGATGCGCCAATCACAGCGATTGATCCGGGGTCAAAAATACAATCCAAGCTCAACGCGGTACGATGGTTGACACGACCTTTCATGGATATGTCTGTCCTCACATAATCTTTGGTCATATTGAGCTACTTTTGGTTATTTTATTAAGGCCGTGAGCCTTTTATCAGACGAATATCCTCCAAGTCAAGGAAAACGGTGCGGCGCTGCAGGCAGGCCCGCCCGCCAGCGCGAGCCGCTCCCCGGCCCATACCGGCCCGGGACGGGCAGGCGAGGCGGGCGGGCACAGAAGCCTATCTTCGCTTGAAAGCGGCTCTTATGGGGCTGCTCCGGGGCGACTGGCAAAGATTTGGTGCCGTTGAAGGGGCTATTGAGCGTATAGTTGCGGTCTGGACGACCAACGCCGACGGTCCCCCGTTACGATTGAAATATGTCAAGTTATTTGCGATACAGAATACTAGCTCTCTCTTGTCAGCATGGAGAGGCGGCTGCCAGAAAAATCACCCATTACGGGAAATACAGCTACCTTGCCTTCAGCCACGGGCAAAACCAAGCGAAAGGGACATGGCCTGTTACAGAATTACCTTTGGTATGCCGCCGGTAGGAGTGGCGGAATGGTACGTGCAAAGGAGATAGGTATGTTAGCCAACGTCATGATGACACTTTTTGTGGTGCTCATTCTAGGGGGCCACGCTCTTTCCTATGAAGGTACTGAATCGACGCCTCTTTTTGACGTGGCCAAAGGTCAGGAGACCACGCTATTCAGGGAGCTTGAGACCCTTAAACAGAAGAGGATCA
>JASFTV010000230.1:0-5953 GCA_050050615.1 Desulfobacteraceae bacterium | reverse complement strand
GCGTTTCATCGGGCCGCTTCCATGAAAGCCTGCCCGATCGGCGCTGATTCAGCCTGCTGTAAGCACTGCGCTATGGGTCCATGTCGGCTGAACTCCAAAGACCCTTATGGAAAGTTGGGCGTCTGCGGAGCTACGGTTGATACCATTCAGTCCAGGAATTTTGGACGTATGGTCGCTTGCGGTGGAGCCGCCCATACAGACCACGGGATGAGCATGTTGGATCTGTTCAGAGAGGTGGCGAACGGCAATATTAAGGACTACACGATCAAAGACCCTATCAAGCTTGAAGAAGTGGCCCAAGAGCTCGGGATAGAGGTGGAGGGCCGCGAGACCAAAGAAATAGCCTTGGATCTTTATGACGAGCTCGAACGGACATATACCCAAGTGGAAGGTGAGATTCCCTTTGCCAAGAGGGTTCCGGAAAAGACGCTGGAGACTTGGCGAAAATACGGGGTCGTCCCTCGTGGGGCGATGCGTGAGCTCATGGAACTGATGCACCGAACCCATATGGGCGTTGATCAGGACTATGAGAATCTCACCAATCAGTGCAGCCGCACGGCCCTGGCAGACGGCTGGGGAGGTTCCATGGTGGCAACGGAAATCTCAGATATCCTCTTCGGCACGCCGACCCCTGTGAGGACCGAAGTGAACATGGGCTGCCTGAAGGAGGACCATGTCAACATCATTATTCACGGTCATGAACCGAATCTCTTCGAGTCTATACTCGACTCGGTCAATGACCCCAGCCTGATCCGGGCAGCGAAGGATGCGGGGGCAGAAGGGATCAACTTGGTGGGTATGTGCTGCTCTGGCGCTGAGATGCTTTCCCGGCACGGCGTCCCCCACGCAGGGAATTTTATGTCCACTGAGGCAATTCTGGTCACCGGCGCGGTGGATGCTATGGGAGTGGATGTTCAGTGTATCAAGCAGGGGCTGGTTAAGGTGGCGGAATGCTATGGAACCAAACTCTTCACCACCAATCCCCGCTGTCACATAGAAGGGGCTGAACATATCGAATTTCAGGAACACAAACCGAGGGAGTGTACGGATGCTATCGTCGAAAATGCGATCGTGAGATTCAAAAACCGCCAGATGCCGATCGAGATCCCCAATATAAAGAATATGGGGATTCACGGCTTTTCTCACGAGTACATCAATTATATGCTCGGCGGGACTTTCAGAGCATCTTACACCCCCCTTAATGACAATGTCATCAACGGGAGAATCCGGGGGGTTGCCGGCGTGGTCGGCTGTACCAACCCGAGGGTCAAACAGGACTGGGTCCATGTTGAGTTGGTTAAGGAGCTCATCAAAAATGATGTGCTGGTGGTTCAGACCGGATGCTCTCAGATCGCTCTTGCCAAGGCGGGACTCTATACACCAGAAGCGGCTCATCTGGCCGGATCAGGACTGAGGGAAGTCTGTGAAACAGTAGGTATGCCGCCCGTGCTGGGTCTTGGATCCTGCGTGGATAACAGCCGAATTCTGACAGCATGTTCGGAGATGGTGCGCGTCGGGGGCCTTGGCGATAGTATCGCTGATCTGCCCGTTGCCGGGGCTGCGCCGGAATGGATGAGTGAGAAGGCGATCTGCATAGGGCAGTATTTTGTGGCCTCCGGTGTTTATACCGTCTTCGGCGTCACTTTCCCCATTATCCAAGGGACCAAGTTCCATGAGCTCCTATTCAAGGGTTTGGAGGAACTGGGTTTCGGGAAATGGGGGTTTTCAGCAGACCCCTACGAGATGGCCCGAATGATGATCGCCCACATCGACAATAAAAGGAAGGCCCTCGGCATTGATAAGGCCAGGGAGAGGGTCCTCATGGATATGGCTGACAGACAGAAGCTGGAAGCCGCCTAGCCGCGAGATTGCCGGGCTGAGGTCGCCTGGAATCTCGCTGCGTCCTGCACTCTGTAGTCCAAGCCTGGCTCTTCACGGGCCGGGTCACAACCGTCAGACCGTGCCATGAGGGTCTAGGAGCGTCGGCCATGCCCGGTGGGATTATTTTTGAGATATGGTCTTTCAAAAAGGGCATTACCTCCTTGGGAACCCCTATGGCATGTTAAACAAAGCCGTTTCCTCTGAGCCGGGATTTTTAAATATTCATTGCAGTGAAACCCATAAAGGGGAAGGGGAGGCATTCCCCTTCCCCTTTTTCTTCGCTTGCAAAACCCTTTAGGGGGTTTAACTTGGTTCTAAATATATCAGCGAGCTACGTGGTCCTGACGCAGATTCGGATCATGGGGCGAAGCGCGGAACCCCAGTCGAAGATCTTTCTCAAGAGTATGCGTCTGTGGTCGGCGGGCCAGCAAAAGAAGATGATATGGAAGAGCAGGATCATAAAACTAGGGAATTGGTTGTCCTTGAAGGCGCTGTCGAAAATACCAACGAAGCCTTTGTCACGATTGATCAAAACCACAAGGTCGTATTTTTCAACAAAGCTGCCGAAAGGATCTTTGGTTACAGTCGGGAGGAGGCGCTCGGCCAGGATCTTGACGTGATCATGTCACCGACCTGCAGCCGTGATCACCGCAAAGCGGTAGAGCGCTATGTCCGAACAGGGGTCTCAAAACGAATCCACCACAACACCGAGATCACGGCGACCCGCAAAAATGGGGAAACCTTTCCTGCCAACATTTCCTTTTCCGTCTCCGAAGTGGAAGGGAAGCTCTACTTTACCGGGATTGTCAGGGATCTGACCGAAACCAAAGCCCTCCAGGAACGTATCATAATATCAGAGCGGCTTGCAGCCCTTGGCCAGGTTGTCGCAGAGATCACCCATGAGATAAAAAATCCGCTGATGTTGATAGGCGGGTTTGCCCGTCAGTTGATCAAGCAAACAAAGGATGAGAAAAGCCTCAAAAAATTGAATATCATTGCCGATGAGGTCCTGAGACTGGAAAACCTGCTCAAAGAACTCAGAGAGTTTTACCTACCAAGGACCCTGGATGGGCAAGAGGTGGACATTAACCGGCTCCTCAAGGAGGTTCATGATCTGGTAAAGGATGATTGCAAAAGAAGACGAATACAGACTGAGTTAAAAGCAGACGGAAGACAGGCCATGATCAAAGGCGATAGGGGCAAGCTGAAACAGGTTTTCCTAAATCTCGCAAAGAACGCTATAGAAGCTATGGAAAGGGGAGGGCGCCTTTCTGTTCGCTCCCAGATGACCGGCGATCTGGTCGACATCACGATAACCGATGACGGCTGCGGCATTCCTAAAGAGGAACAGGAAAAGATATTCTCTCCGTTTTTTACCACAAAACGACACGGCAGTGGCCTTGGCTTGAGCGTTTCCAAAGGTATCATTGAAGACCATGTGGGCAGCTCCTTTACCGTGGAAAGTGAGGAAGGGAAAGGAACCACTTTTAGAGTCAGGATGCCCTTGTCGGGCGGAAATGAAAGAGAATAACAGGGAGAAGGGAGAAAGGATCTTATGAAGCCAACAGAGGTCGCAAAAGGCATTTACTGGGTTGGGGTTATTGATTGGAACATCAGGGACTTCCACGGGTACTCCACGAATCAAGGCAGTACCTACAACGCTTACCTGATTATGGATGAAAAGATCACCCTGATCGATACAGTGAAAAAGGATTTCGCAGATGAGCTTATAAGTAACATCAGTGAAATCGTTGATCCCAAGAAGATAGACTACGTGATCAGCAACCACACGGAAATGGACCACTCTGGCGGCTTGGCCAGGATTATGCATAGGATCGGCGAAGACAAACCCCTCTACTGTTCCAAGGTGGGACACAAGAACCTTTCCAAGCATTTTCCGCAAAAATGGAACTACCAGGCCGTCGAAGACGGAGGAGAGCTGAGTATAGGGAAGAGAACGTTGACTTTCATGGAGACAAGGATGCTCCACTGGCCGGACAGCATGTTTACCTATGCCAAGGAAGACAAGATACTCTTCTCTAGCGATGCCTTTGGGCAGCACTACGCGGGCCTTGAGAGGTTCGACGACCAGGTTGCTGAGACTATCATGCCCCACGCCAGGAAATACTTTGCGAATATCCTGCTTCTTTATGCGCCACTGATACTTAAGCTGGTGCATAAGGTGAAACAGGTGGGACTGGCCCTGGACATGATTTGTCCTGACCATGGCATTATATGGCGCCAGGACCCGCTCAAGATCATCAGTGCCTATGTGGCGTGGAGCGAGCAAAAGCCCAAAAGAAAGGCGTTGGTTGTGTACGATACCATGTGGCACAGCACGGAGAAGATGGCAGAAGCGATCGTGGACGCCCTTGGGCAGGAAGGAGTGGATGCTAAGCCGATGCACCTGCGGAGCTTTGACCGAAGCGATATCATGACAGAAATCCTGGATGCAGGGGCTGTCATCGTCGGCTCCCCGACGTTGAACAATGGTCTCTTCCCAACGGTCAGCGACTTTCTGACCTACATGAAAGGCCTTAAACCCGTCAACAAGATCGCCGCCGCGTTCGGTTCCTATGGCTGGAGCGGTGAGGCGGTAAAGTTGATAAACGAGCAATTGGAAGAGATGAAATTCAAGGTGATCGATCCCGGTATCAAGATCCAATATGTGCCCGATGGGAAAGGCATTGAAGCCTGCCATGAGCTTGGCAAGAAGATTGCTAAACAATTACCCACATCTAGGAGACTGAAGCCGTAAAGGAACTCGGGACATGGAGCAAAGGAAACAAAAATGCTCTGACTGCCATTTTTGTCAGATCTGCAGCAAGAGGCGCTGCCGCCTGTGCTGTGTAAATGGCGATAAAGGAGAAACGGGTGAACTCGCGACGGGCTTCACCTATGAAGAGTACGTAACGTGGAAAAAGAGAAAGCAGAACTGAGACAAATACCGCAAATCGATAGGTTCGAATGCACGGATTGTGAATCCTGTTTGAGTCTTTGCCCACAGATTTTTAAGAGAAATGAGGAGACGGGCTACATCGAAGTGGCGGACCTTTCCCAGTATCCTGAGGAGGAGATCCTGGAAGCGATGAGCCTGTGCCCGGCCGATTGCATCACGTGGCAAGAGGTTTAGTCTAGATACAAACCGGATGCGGAAAAGGCCCTCAGCGATTTTCCCTGTTTGAGGCGGTGTGAGCCGCTGAAGGTAAAGAGGACAATGATTATTTTCAATATAGGTACATAGCCGACCGAACTGACCGGAAAGGAGCAACAGATGAAAAGAATATGGGATGTCACGGCACCGATTCTGAACCGAAGACTTTTTCTCAAGAAGATGTTGGCCCTTGCGTCAGTTCTGGGGATTCCGGTACTGGCCAGATCTTTAAACTTTCACGCATTTTCGCAAGCCCTGGCCGGAAACGAGGAGGCAACGTTGGAAAAGAAAGCAATGGCCATGCCTGAAAAGATCATCAAAACTGAAGAGGAATGGCGGAAAGAAATGAGACCGGAACGCTTCAGGGTCATGCGAAAGAAAGGGACCGAACGGGCCTTTACAGGCAAATATCATGATTTTAAAGGCCATGGGATATATCAATGTGCTGGATGTGAATTGGATCTCTTCAGTTCAGAGACAAAATTTGATTCGGGGACGGGATGGCCCAGTTTTTGGGCGCCCATTTCAGAAACCCATATCAGAACGGAGGATGATTACAGCTTTTTCATGAGAAGGACGGAGGTTCTCTGCAACCGGTGTGATGGTCATCTGGGACATGTATTCAATGATGGACCGCCGCCCACAGGACTTCGTTACTGTATCAATTCGGTGGCCCTGAAGTTTGTCGAGATCCCGGAGAAAGTCACAGAGATACAGCAGCCATGAAAGCTCTCTTCCCCTTTACTAGCCGCCTTCATATGCAAAGATCTTAGCATTCATCCGCCAAGGGTGGATTAATGTCAACTTTTCTTAGGTGCGGGGAGAGGCCATCCTGAGCAGACCCCTCGTCGGTTTGAGGCGAAACTTCGCTAACCTTGTGTATCGCAAACAACTTAAAATACTTCAATCTCAGCGGGG
>JASFTV010000229.1:0-5954 GCA_050050615.1 Desulfobacteraceae bacterium | reverse complement strand
TGGAACGTACCTCTCAACCCATGATCCGCTTTTGGGCAGGGGATATTTCCATGTGGACAAATGATCCATGTCCCTGTGGCCGAACCTACCCACGGTTACCTAAAGGGATCTACGGCCGGGCAGATGACATGTTCGTGGTTAGGGGTGAGAACGTATATCCCAGTGCAATAGAAGACGTGATCAGGGGGATCAGGGGGTTTGGTGACGAATTCCGCATTATTATCACCAGAGAAAAGAGCATGGACGAACTCATCGTTCAGGCAGAGCCAAACCCTGAAGTGGACCCGGCTCTTGTCCCCGGGCTAAAGGCGAAACTCGAAGCTCAATTAAAAGCGCGCGGGCTCAGAACAAACGTCCAAATGCTAGAACCTGGCACTTTGCAGAGAACGGAATTCAAGGCAAGGCGAGTGATTGATAAACGGAGTTTATATGATGAGATGAGTAAGAAGGCGTAAGGAGGTCAGGGATGCGGGAGGTCCCCATGACCCATGGAAACCAGGAAACCGTTTTTGGACAGGGATGAAGTCATTCGGTCTAATAATGGGATCTGATCCGTGTCATTGAGGTCAAATCCACGTTTGAGGCTTTTTGATAGGGGGGCCGGAGCAAGGAATGGCAAGGGTTGCGAATGAGCATGAATGAAGGGCTTTTCCAGCTTATTAGGTTGACACCAAGGGGGACAGTTTAATACAATCGCGCCGATGTTTTTCTCAGCAGCACGCGGAGCCATAAGGTTACAAAGAGGAGGAACCCCTTCTCTCCGGGCAACGGAGATAAGGGGTTTTGTTTTTCGCAAATGAAGCTATGGAAAAGGAGGGCCAACCATGGAGAAAAGCGATGAACAAAGCAAGACGGAGGTACCGAAGAATTTGATTTGGAACGGGTGTTCCGTGGAAGGAGGCGCCATTTCTTGCCAGTGCCCCCACTGCAAAGAAAAAAGTTCCCTGGAAGCAAGTTCATTCGCCTCCGGCGATGTCGACAACCCAGAAGGTATCACCCCTACAGGTGAGAAGATCACCTGGGGAAGAAAAATCCAGGGGCTTTCCTGTTCTTTTGTTATTGCGATGGCCATAGGAATAATTCTGACATTGGTGGTGGGTGAGAGAACCACCTGGATTCTCTTTGTCATGGCTGGAGCTTTCTTGCTGTTGAGGCGCGTCCTGGTGCCGGCATTTATGGAAGAACTGCCGGTTTGGTTTTTCGAATGTCAAAGTTGCAAAAACAGGATCTTTCTGGCCTCAAATGGAAAGCAAGCGGCTATTGGCGAGCCTGTACAAGAGAGTGGCTGAGAGATGACTGGTAAAACGTCGACGGCGTATCCAATATTATGGGTTTCATGAATTCACGGACTGATTCCTAGGATTTGCAGGTATCCCCTAGGCATCATAATAAAGGGCAAACTCAAAAGGATGCGGCCTTTCACGGATAGGATTGAGCTCCTCTTTGATCTTGTATTCGATCCAAGAGTGGAGCAAGTCCTGCGAAAATATCTCTCCCCGAAGTAGAAATTCGTGATTACGCTTCAGCCCTTCCAGGGCTTCCTCCAGACTGGCAGGCAGTGACTTAATTCTTCTGATTTTTTCCTTAGACCATGTATGGATGTCTTCATCTATGGGGCCATAGTCCTCTGGTTGCATTTTCTTTGCAATTCCATCCAGCCCCGCGAGCAATTGGGCGGCCAAGCAGAAGTAAATGTTACAGGTGGCGTCAGGTGTTCGAAACTCGATTCGTTTTTCCTCCTCTGTGGTCGCGTAGGTAGGAATTCGAATCGCAGAGCTTCGATTTCCCGCTGAGAAAAAGAGATTGGTCGGGGCTTCAAACCCGGGAACCAGGCGACGGTAAGAGTTTGTGCTGGGGTTGGTAAAAGCGAGGAGGGCCGGGGCGTGTTCGAGAAGTCCGGTGATATAGGATAAAGCAACAGCGCTTAAGCCGCTGTAGCCATTGCGGTCATAAAAAAGGTTACGGTTGCCCTTCCAAAGGTTCTGATGCACATGCATGCCGTTGCCTCCGTCCCCGTAGATGGGCTTGGGCATGAAGGTAACGCTCTTACCCCACTTACGCCCGATCATTTTCGCGACGTATTTGATGAGCATGATTCGGTCACCGCTTTCCAAAAGGCCTGCCATGGGAAGCTCGATCTCCAATTCTCCTGCTCCACCCACTTCGTGATGGTGATATTTGACTTCAATACCCATTTCCTCCAAGTATGCCGCTATCTCCGATCTCATTTCATATGAGGAATCCGTGGGTGGTGTGGCATGGTATCCCCGCATAGGAAGGATGTGGAAGCCGTTGTTTGAATATTCAGAATCACCGCTCAACTCCCCTGACCGGATTTCGTAGCTGGATTGAGTCACTCCGATGCTGTAGGATACTTTGTCGAAAACATTGAATTCCAGCTCCGGGCCCCAATAGCTTTTGTCTACCCATCCCAACCGACTCAGGTATTCTTCAGCCCGCCTGGCCAAGTTTCTTGGATCGAAAGCGAAAGTTTGTTTTGAATCCGCTTCCACTATGTCACAAATGAAACTGAGGGCCTTCCTCTTCCAAAACGGGTCAATGACTGCAGTAGACAGGTCCGGAATGAGTGCCATGTCCCCTGAATGAATCTTTTTGTACCCGACGCTTGATCCATCAAAACCCACGCCCTTGTCAAGGAGCGCAAGACTCCGAGTTGAGGCAGGGAGGGTGACATGGCGCCATCGACCGCCAAAATCAATGTATTTCAGATCCAGGATTTCGATGTTCTCAGACGTAATAAATTGTTCTGCATCTGACAACGAAGCAAACATCAATGGTTACCATCCTTTCTATCGGGGATTCCGCCCATCCATACCATTTGAACACCTTTCTTGTTTTCGGTCAATCCTTCACGGCCGTGTCAGGTTATCGAATCCCCGCGATTCGAAGTCCGAATGAAATGTATTCTGAACCACCCCTCCCATATAAATCAGGGGATCAGCAACAAAACCTAGTGCCATGTCCCAGAGATACCTTTAATAATTTTCGACATGCCAGATGCTCGATTTGGCTGTTTGAGCGGCCGCCGGCGGCCCTCAACAGCACGAATCCTCCTATCCTTAAAAGGACATATTAAGGTTATTTCTGGGATGCGACTAGATTAAAGGACCCGCAATTCCTTGGGATATGGCGTTAAGTATTCAAAACCGTTTTCCGTGACCACAATAGAATCACCCACCCGAGCACCGAATACTCCAGGAATGGTGATCGCCCCATCGACTGCGAAGGCCATCCCAGCCTGCAGCGGGGTCTTGTCGCCATTCTTGAACTCGGGTTTTTCCAGCAAAGAGTACCCGATCCCCCGTCCTGTGCGGTAACTTATGCCTAGACCAGCCTCCCGATATACTCCCAACGCAGCGGCGTGGACCTCTTCGGCCAGCACTCCCGGGCGAATCGCATCAAGCGCGGCAGTCTGAGCCTTCAAGCCCACCTCATAAATCCGTGCGTGTTCGTCCATTACTGTTCCGACAAAAAACTCCCGATCAAAGCCCAGCTTGAAGTATCTAAAATTTACCATCTCGCAAAAGCACATGTATACCGGATCCCCCCTCTGAATTTTGCGTACTGTGGGCCGACGATGGACCATGGAGAGATCGCGGCCGGACTGGAGGGCTTGGAGATTATGGATCATAGGAGAAAATAGAGAGTCTGGATCCTCCTCGTTGAGAAGTTCTGCGGCCTTCCGGGTACCGCCGGCAATCACCGCCAGGGCAATCTCGTACTCGGATACCCCTTCCCCGATGGCTTTAACCCCTGCTTCACACATGGCCACAGCAACCTGGCCAGCCTGACGCATGACCGCTATCTCCTCAGGACTCTTGACCATCCGCATATCTGAAATGATGTGAGTAATGTCCACAAACCCCAAGTTAGAAAATTCGTGTTTCAAACGTTCGAGAACTACGGGATGCATTTTGAGGCGGTCGATTCCAACCCTCATTTTTTTCCCTTTGAAAAGGTTGCGGAGGTGTTTGACCCACTCCCCATGGGCGCCGTCCGTCCATCCCATGATATGCTGTATCCAGGTCATATTCCTTGCCATCTCAGCTTCAAGGCTGGGGGTGATAATGGTACATTCACCCGATCTAGGTACCACAACGAGCGTTGGCCGGCCTAACTCCATGCCCATATACCCCCAGTAAGCCGAGAGATAGTAGATATTGTCCGGGTCATTGAGTAGCGCCACATCAACGCCCTCATCTTCAAGTCGTCTCTGAAATTCAAGGGTATGTTGCTGAAATAAGTTAGCCATACGCTATACTCCCCTCCTTTTGAAAATCACGCTGCACCTCGTATGAAGGCATGCGGTCCTCTCAGTAAGCGTGTCGTTCCTTCATCGTCAGCATGCTGGACTCTGGCGGGACGCTCTCTTCAACGAGGAGGAGAAGCTCAGTGCAGCTGCAAAAGGCTGCCATAGCCCTTCATCTTATCCTCGATCCCGGCAAGACGCAAGGTATCCCAAAGCATCGCCTGATTGCTCGCCACCACCGGTTTTCCCACCTCCTGCTCGAGCTCACTGACGATATCCAGCGTCCGCAGGGCGCCGCAGCTTACAAAGATAGCATCGGCGTCGGGACGGTCGAGGCTCTTGGCATACTCCATGATAAACTCTGGTGTGATGCGAACGATATCGGTGTCCTTGACGATGTTCATCCCCCTAATGTCCAGGACCTCAAAACCCCGTTCTTGGAGATAGCGTTGCTCAAGGACATTGATTTCGTCCAGATACGGAGTAGCCACAACGATTCGTCGAGCCTCCAGGGCACGGAGCGCCCGGATGACGCCGGTGATCAGTGTCGTGGGCCGGGCGTTGGGGGCCCCCCGGGATAGCTCTGCCAATACGCGCTGCTCGCCA
This sequence comes from Desulfobacteraceae bacterium, assembly GCA_050050615.1. Lineage (GTDB taxonomy): Bacteria > Desulfobacterota > DSM-4660 > Desulfatiglandales > HGW-15 > JASFTV01. The sequence goes on along the minus strand of JASFTV010000229.1, from coordinate 1,078 downwards.
AGCACTATGCTCCCCGAGGTGCAGGCGTAGCAGACTACATCTAAATCGCCATCGGGAAGGAGAAGAGCTGCCGCCCTCGCCAACTCCGTTTCCACTGCAGCCAAAGTCTCAACGGTGATCTTGTTTGGAATCGGAACTCGGGTGAAGTGGACACCCACTCCGGGTGGAGAGAGGTGAAACAAGTCCTCCTCAATGGTCTGTTCCGTGGCTATGAGGACAAAGCCGAGACGGGCACGCGGATGGCGACCCTGGTCGAACCTGACCTCAAGTGGTAAAGATCGCCCGCCGGATGCCCTTTCAGTCATGGGCTCATGCCCTCCTTTTCACCATTTAAAGCATTCCCCCTTCTTGCAGGGAGGGTTTCCTTAGACACATTCGACTCAGTCATTTACGGGCACCCGGATGAAAAGATCTCCGCCCGAGACCAAAGCCCCCCTTCATCTCTTCAAATCCATTTTCTTAATGGGATCATGCACCACAATCTCACTTCTCGACAATGGGAGCAAAAATAAATCCTGCCAGCAATCTCCTCTGGATGAATAGGAAAAAAAGCAACATAGGCAGAGTGGTTACAACGGCCGCTGCCATTAACATCCCCCATTCCATGTATTGAGATTGGCTAAATTGGGCGATCCCAAGTGGTATGGTCCGAAGCTCTGGTACGGATATCAGTGTAAACGCATATAAGTAATCATTCCAGGAAAATGCAAAGACAATTATTGCTGTTGCAACCATCCCTGGTAAGGCAAGCGGCAATATGATGTTTGTGATGACCTTTACCCTGTTTGCCCCATCGATGAGTGCTGCCTCATCTAAATCTACGGGTATGCCTCTGAAGTAGGCCACTAACAGAAGTGTAGCGAATGGGAGCATAAATGTTGAGTGTGATAAGGCCAATCCAAGATAGGAGTTATTTAGATGAAATCTTTGAAATAGAATAAAGATGGGGATCACGAGAAGCACCGGGGGTATAATATAAACCAGGAGTGATAGACGCTCTACGCTCCATCTATAGGTAAATCTGGTAAAGGAATAGGCAGCGAAAGTAGCCACTATTGTGCACAAGAAAGTGGCAATT